>JASJXV010000190.1 GCA_030123805.1 Gammaproteobacteria bacterium | reverse complement strand
ACTAACTAGCAGTGAGCGTCCGCGTCGCGAGGTCCACCTTGCGATAGAAGCAACTCTTGCGGGTCTCGCCACTGACCGGATCTTTGGTATGACAGGCACCTGAACGCTGGGGTTCAACCCGATAAACCAGGGCATCCTGGTCGCAGTCAGTCAGTACCTCGATGATTTTAAGAAAGTCACCGGAAGTTTCTCCCTTGGTCCACAATTCATTGCGTGACGTGGACCAGAAGGTTGCCATCCCCTGGTCGAATGTTGTGGTCAGAGCCCGCTCATTGACATAGGCCAGCATGAGAATCCGGCCATCGCTCACATCCTGCACCACGCAGGGTACCAGTCCACCACGTTTGACAAAATCTAAGGTGAGATCGCTACCTTCTTCGAGTTGTTTCTTGTCCATACCCGTTATCTACCATATCCAGAGTAAATACCTTTGGTACCGGCACGGGTACAATACCGTCCACGCCTAAACGTAGCAATCTCGGGGCAAGAATATTGAGTTCCGATTCCCTGATGACCACCGATACACTGCGCCATGATTCATCCACCACGGGGCTCACCGTGGGTGATACCACAGCAGGTAACAGTTTTTCTACTACTTCGAGTATATGTGTCGGCACATCCATAAACACCATGTAAACAGGCTCTTTTTCAGCACTTAACACGGCATCGATGCAGATCCGGATATCGTCCATCTTGTCACGCTTGAACTGATCGGCAAGCGCTTCGGCATTGGCAATAAGTTGGGGATTGGAAGTAAAAATCTCTGCCACCAGATTATTGCCGTTAGCTCTTAGCGTCTCTCCCGTTTCCGTAATATCAGTGAAAGCATCAGATTCACCCATGACCACTTTGGCTTCGGTCTTACCTTCTGAGTGAAGGATATCAATGTCTTCTATGCCAAAGAGTTCCTTCATGCGACGCCGGGTAAGATTAGGTAGTTCGGTGGCGATGATCTTGCCTATACAATCCTCAGGTTTTTCTATGCCATTCTCCGGTCGTGAAGCCAGGACAACTCGCGAGGGTTGATTGGTACGTTTTGAGAAGATGAAATTACCCACCACCTCCACTTCCTCTTCAAGACCGGCCTCGAAAATATAATCCTTTCCGGTTATACCGCAATCCACAATACCTTTCCGGACCTTTTCCGGCATCTCTTTTCGATCCAGTATCCGAAACACGACCGACTCATCATAAGGCGTCGTCAATTCATAGCGACGGCTTTTGCTTAGCGGATGTCCGGCCTTATCCAAAATCCTCAGCACCTGATCATGCAAACTGCCGGAAGGAATACCAAAATACAGTACATCTTTGTTCTTACCATATTTCATCTTGTCACCTGTTAAGAAACTTTCGTCCACTAACCAATCAAGGTTCTACTTTCCTTTGTACACCGGTTTGCGCTTCTCCATAAACGCCTTCGGACCTTCCACCGCATCTTCGGTCTGGAATACGGGAGCAGCAAAAGCGCCTTCCATCTTGAGCGCTTCGGCCTCCGGATAGCCCCATACTTCACGGGCCGATTTCCTGATGGCTTGAACCGCTATTGGCCCGTTGGCTGCCAGTTTTTCCGCCAGTTCCCCGGCTTTGCTCATCAATTCAGATGCTTCCACCACATAGTTCAAGAATCCCAGCTCAAGGGCTTCCTGTGCACTGATGAGATCGCCGGTCAACATTAACTCCATGGCTTTCGCATAGGGTATTTGCCGGGGTAGCTTAACAGTTGAGCCGCCCGCAGGAAAAATAGCCCACTTTACTTCCTGTAAACCAAATTTCGCCTCGGGCACAGATACCCTGAGATCGGTGCCCTGCACCAGTTCCATGCCACCGGCGATCGCATGGCCATTGATGGCAGCAATGACCGGTTTCCTGGTATCCCGGTTAATCAGATACGCGCCTTGCTTTGAGACTTCTGAAAGATAGCGCTCGTCCCATTCATTCTCCGGCCCTCTGCTGCCTGTCATCAAAGGAATAAGTTGTCCGAGATCAGCGCCTGAGCAGAACGCCTTGTCTCCTGTACCGGTAATCACAGCAACGCGTATGTCGTCATTATTTTCTACTTCTGAAAACGCATCGAATAGTCCAACCATAACTTCCGGATTCATCGCATTCCGGGCCTCTGGGCGGTTGAGAGTTATCCAGGCGATGTGATTACTGTGTTCAAATTCTACTGCTGACATTTTAATATCCTCATGTTTTTCCACTAGGCGCTGGTCCTGGATGTCGGACAAGTTCCTGGGAGTTACTATGCCATAAAATTTCTTGCGGAAAAGCAATGCAACAAAAAAGCTGACAGTTCCTGCAAAAAAGCAATCGATTCTACTCCTATGAGAAAATAAATCCGACCCCTTTTTTGTTCATGTATAATCGCCCGCTCCCTTTTATAAGTGGTAATACGCCATGTTTTTCAAAAACGCCTTTGTGTATCGGCTGATACAGGAATTTGAGCTGGATTCCGAACAGCTATCATCTCAACTTGAGACCCAATCTTTTACGCCTTGCTCTGGTCTCAGACCTTCCAGCTTCGGCTGGATTTCTCCCACGGGCGATGCAGAGAGCCCACTCGTACATGAAGTGGCCGGTTGCATGCTGCTTTGCGCCCGGCGCGAGGACAAGGTCATACCGAGCAGCGCGTTAAATGACGCCATTTCCGAGCGTGTGGCCCGCATCGAAAAGGTTGAAGGTCGTAAACTGAATGCCAGGGAGCGACTAAGTCTCAAAGAGGATTCGCTGGTTGAACTCCTGCCGCGCGCCTTGTCCCGTTCAAAGCAGATCATGGGCTATATCTCACCGGGTGAAGATCTATTAGTCATCGGGACTGCCATCGCTGCAGAAGCCGAACTCTTCATCAACTGTCTACGGGACTCCCTGGGTTCAATTGCGGTAGTTCCCCCGCAGATCAGGGACAAACCGGTAGACCTGTTCACACAATGGCTGCTGACGCGCAAACTACCGGGTGATTTTTCCCTGGGTGATCTGTGTGATCTCCATGATCCGGAAGACGGGGCGACGGTTACCTGTCGCAGGCTGGACCTGGATAGCCATGAGATTCGCACCCATGTAGAGGCAGGGAAACTCTGCACCCGGATTGGTCTTCGCTGGCATGGCGATCTGCGGTTCGCCGTCGACAAGGATCTGTCACTAAAACAGATCAAACTGGAATCCGGCGATGATTCTATACAAGATGAGGAAGATCCCATCGCGCGGCTGGATGCGGCTTTCGCGAATATGACACTGGAATTTGCCCGCTTTCTGCCCGCCCTGTTTAAAGCTCTTGGGGGGGAGAGAAAACCGGACTAAATTGAACTCAAGCCAGCGATTGGTATATTTCAGATCACCGGTGCTAGAATAAAAATCTGCCTTGCAACTTGCACGACTTTATTATGAAACCCAAAGTCACCTTTGTCACCGATCCGCTCTGTTCCTGGTGCTGGGCTATGCTACCGGATATAGAACAACTCCGAATCGATATGACCGAGTGGCTGGATTTCGATCTAATGATGGCCGGTTTGCAGGTGGGTGGACCGGAGCCTCCCACTCCTCACCAGGCAGGCATGTTAAAAGACATGTGGCGCCACGTTGGCGATACAACGGGTCAGACATTTCTGGGCAAGCTACCCGATGATCCAGGGTTCATATATCACAGCGAGGTCGCATGTCGTGCCATAGAAATCATGCGTGGCCATCTGCAGCAACCGCCATGGGAATATTTTCACGCCGTGCAGCAGGCTTTTTATCTTGAAGCGCGCAACATCAACGATCCGGTTGAACTCACCAGATTGGCTGAACCTTTCGATATGCAGGCTGACACGATGGCAGAACTTCTGCAGTCCACAACTGTCATCGATGCGACCCGTGCAAACTTTGCACGCGCGAAGCAGCTGGGTGCAAATGCATTGCCTTCGATCTTGCTGGATACGGGTGAGGGGCCGAAACTGGTGTGTGGCGGCTGGGTGACAGCGGAATATTTACGACCGGACCTGGAAGCTCGGATGCAGTATGCCCATGGACCGGCTCACTAACGCTTGCCTACCCGCCCATCATCATTTTCCAGGATTCCAGATCACTGATGCGCATGTACGGATTAATTTCTCTGGTCCGACCCATTGTGGCTTTGGGTACTTCGCCGTAGTTGTGCCCCGGTAGCAACAATGTCTCGTCAGGCAGAGCCGCCAGCTTCTGAATACTGTGATACATGTCTTCCGAATTGGACCCGGGCAGGTCAACTCGACCACAACCGTTAATAAAGAGCGTGTCACCCGAGACCAGGGTATTCTTGATCCTGAAACACTGGGATCCCGGTGTGTGGCCCGGTGTATGCAGAAATTCCACTTTAATATCGCCGACGCGAAGATCATCGCCGGATGCCACTTTTACCATATCGCTGTCGGACACACCGGTGACTTTCTTAAGACCTTCGGCTTCACTCTTGTGTACATATATCTTCACAGGATTGATCCCCAACAATTCAGACACGCCTTCCACTGTGTTACCACTAAAGGAACCGCCACAATGATCAGGATGATAATGCGTCACCAGAACAGCGGTTAGCTTATATTCCCGCTCGTTAATCAGGTTCACCAGGGCATCAATATCCCAGGCTGGGTCCACCACCACCACTTCCCGCGTGCTTCGGGAACCAATCAGATAGGAAAAGTTCTGCATGGGTCCTACCGGGATCTGTTCTACAATCAGTTCATCTTCATTCGACATTGATAATGTCCTCAATTAGTGGGTCTGATAAGGATAAGGGGTCAAGGATAAGGGGTCAAAGGATAAAAGATAAG
>JASJXV010000084.1 GCA_030123805.1 Gammaproteobacteria bacterium | reverse complement strand
TGATGCCTGGTTGAGATGTAAACGGCTGCCGCTGTTAAGTTTGTCTAAAGACAAAGGGAACTTTGCTCTCGCGGTTTGCTTTGCAAACGGCTGCCGCTGTTAAGTTTGTCTAAAGACAAACTTAACTTATTGCTCATTCTGCGGGCATTGGTTAACATCATTTTTACCTCAATCATCACCTGAAATTATATGTCTCTCGTACTTGGTATTGACCCTGGTTCCCGCATCACGGGTTATGGCATCATAAATAGTGTGGGTTCGAAGAATGAGTATGTCACCAGTGGCTGCATTCGGTTGCCCACTGTCAATTCTCTCGCTGAAAAGCTGGAAGAGATATTCCACGGCATCACCCAAATTATTGAACAGTACAGTCCTCAGGAGATGGCCATTGAGGAAGTATTTATGGCCAGGAATGCTGACTCCGCATTGAAATTGGGACAAGCCCGGGGAGTTGCTATAGTAGCAGCAAAATTACAGGGCTTGCCCGTTTCCGAGTATGCGGCGAAAAAAGTCAAACAAGCGGTGGTCGGTACCGGTGCTGCAAGGAAAGAGCAGATTCAACACATGGTACGTGTCTTGTTAAATTTGCCCGGAAACCCGCAGCAGGATGCTGCTGATGCCCTGGCTATTGCTTTGTGTCACATAAATACCACCAACGGCCTGATCAAACTTTCCGGTGCTACCCATAACGCTGATTCAGGTTCATTCCGTCGCGGTCGTTTGAGTATGGATGAACGATGATAGGAAGACTGAGAGGTGAATTAATAGACAAGAGCTTTCCAACCTGTTTATTGGATGTCAGTGGCGTTGGTTATGAAATTGAGACTTCTCTAACGACTTTTACCAGTCTCCCGGAAATTGGCTCGCAAATAGTTTTATATACCCATTTTGTTGTACGCGAAGATGCGCAATTACTGTATGGTTTTCTGGAACAACGGGAGCGTCGGGTTTTCAGGTCTCTGATTAAGGTGAATGGCGTTGGACCCAAATTAGCCTTAACTATACTATCCGGAATGATAGCCGCTGATTTGGCTGCCTGCATTCGGGAAAATGATGTTCAGTCCCTGGTTAGACTGCCGGGAGTAGGCAAGAAGACGGCTGAGAGATTAATCATTGATATGCGAGACCGTTTGGATGAATGGGGATTGGCGGAAGCTATCATTGAACCTGGCACGATGCCGCGTAGGTCAATAGTGCGGTCGATTGCACGTGACGCGGAGACGGCGCTGATATCATTGGGCTACAAACCGCAAGAAGCAACAAGGGCAATCTCCCTGATCCAGGATGAAAACCTTGAAGTTGAAGATCTAATAAAGGAAGCTTTAAGAAATATGGCTTGAATTATTGCCTGGATCTGAGTTGGCCACTTTTGGAATATGCAGAACTATGATCGAATCAGACAGACTGGTGACTCCCGAAAGTAATCCTGCAGATTCCTCTCAGGACTGGGCCATTAGGCCCAAATATTTTTCTGAATACAGGGGGCAACCTCAGGTTAGTGAGCAGATGACGATTTTCATCAAGGCGGCTCGTGGAAGATCGGAAGCTCTTGACCATACGTTAATCTTTGGACCCCCTGGATTGGGTAAAACCACACTCGCCAATATTATCGCCAATGAAATGTCTGTAGCCATTAAATCCACCTCTGGACCCGTGATGGAAAAGAAAGGTGATCTGGTTGCTATGCTGACTAATCTGGAAGAGGGTGATGTGTTGTTCATTGACGAGATCCACCGATTAAGTGCCGTTGTTGAAGAAATACTCTACCCCGCAATGGAAGACTATCAGGTGGACATCATGATTGGTGAGGGACCGGCAGCCCGCTCTATAAAGCTGGATCTGCCACAGTTTACACTTGTTGGGGCGACCACCCGCACTGGATTGTTAACATCGCCATTAAGAGACCGTTTCGGCATTATTCAGCGCCTTGAATTCTACAATGTGGCTGATCTTACAAAAATACTGCAACGATCAGCAGCCATGATGGATATCCCGATGGAAGTCAGTGGTGCTCGGGAAATAGCAACGCGTTCTCGGGGTACGCCACGAGTTGCTAATCGATTGTTAAGACGGGTGCGGGATTTTGCTCAGGTGAAGGGTGACGGCCGAATAAGCAAGGAAGTTGCGGATCAGGCATTGGATATGTTGAACGTTGATGTAAATGGATTTGACCAAATGGACCGTCGGCTTCTGCTTGCTATAATCGAAAAGTTTGACGGCGGTCCTGTTGGTGTGGATAGCCTTGCGGCAGCAGTGGGCGAGGAACGCGACACGATTGAAGATGTTTACGAACCCTTCCTGATTCAGCAGGGGTTTGTTATGAGAACTTCTCGTGGTCGGGTCGCAACACAGAATGCCTATAAGCACTTTGGAATTAAAATTCCCAGGGACGCGGATCTATTTGACCGTGATGAGGTCAATTAGGGAAAAGCGGTCCGACGACTCGGCGCTTATCAGAGGTTCCGAGCACAGACGCATATAATGTATAAATAAACAAACGGAGATTCTGGTGACTGAGCCCTTATCCATCCTGGATCTGGTATTAAATGCCAGTATTGTTGTGCAGATAGTTATGGTGATATTGTTGCTGGCGTCGCTCATGTCATGGGTAATGATTTTTCAGCGAGGCTTCAACCTTGCAGCGGCAAAAAGAGCAGCAGTGAATTTTGAAGATGAATTTTGGTCAGGCAAGGATTTGAGAAACATCTACCTGGAGATGAAAGACGATGACCAGAGTGCCCACTTTGGTTTAAGCAGTATTTTTACCTCAGGATTCAAAGAGTTCTCTCGCGCTCGAAAGCAAAAAGATTCCGATCCGGATGCGGTGATGCAAAATGTTCAGAGAGCAATGCGAGTGGCAATGTCTCGTGAGGAAGAGAGACTTGAAACCCACCTGGCTTTCCTGGCGACCGTAGGATCTACAAGTCCCTATATTGGTTTGTTTGGAACTGTCTGGGGGATAATGAACTCGTTTCGAGGCCTGGCGACTGTTAATCAGGCAAGTCTGTCTATAGTTGCTCCTGGCATTTCAGAGGCGCTGATAGCAACGGCTATGGGGTTGTTCGCGGCGATACCTGCAGTGATCGCATATAACCGCTTTTCTGCACAGGCAGAGCTACAGGTGAATCGATGTGACGCCTTTATTGATGAGTTCAGCGGTATTTTGCATCGAGCGATATATGGCCATTAAAATAAGGTTGACGACAAGTATCCTCCTCACCTGCTTGCAGCTAGTGGTCGATTTTCATGGCTAAATCTGGTCGCAGAAAACCCATGTCTGAAATCAATGTGGTACCTTACATTGATGTGATGCTGGTATTGCTGGTGATATTTATGGTCACCGCTCCATTGATGACCCAGGGTATCAAGGTCGATTTACCGAAAGCATATTCTGAATCCATGGACGCCGATGAAAATGCGCTGATCGTGACTATCAAGCAAGACGGCAGCTATTATCTAAATACTGGCGAAGAGGAGAAAACGGTAACGTTAAAGCAAATTGGTGAACGGAGCAGTAAGATCATAGCAGCCAATCCGGATATCAAGGTTCTGGTTGAGGGGGATCGGAACCTGAAATATGGAAGTGTGATAGAGCTGATGACCGTGTTGCAAAATGCCGGTGCAAGAAGCGTTGGTCTAATCACAGAACCTCCGAACAAATGAATGTCGTGAATGCCACCAGTTCGTATGTCTTGCCGTTCTTCCTGGCGGTGTTTCTGCACCTGGTAGTTGGATTCGGAGTGAATATTCAATGGTCGAGTAGCAGCACTAAACTCTTTCAACAGGATCGACCCATCTATCTGAATGCCACTCTGGTTAACGAGAATCCCTATGCAGCAAAGAAACGGCGGGAGGCAAATGAGCGGCAACAAAAACGGCTTGCGAGACAAAAGCGAGAGCAACAGATTAGACGTCTTCGGGACAAAGAGACTGCTGCAGAAGCTGAAAAAGAGCGTCTGGCTCGGTTACGAGATCAACTCGAGCAACAAAAATTGCGTGAAGTTATGCAGAAAATGCAGGCTGAATCTCCACCAGTTGTGAAACAGAATCAGAAAGACCTCGAGACAGAAAGGCAATTGATGGAACAGGGACTCGTCGAAGCCATAAGGGGTGAGCAGGAATTTCGAATTGCGGTGACAGATGATGAAAGAGCACTGGCCTATGTCGGGCAAATTCAACGGCAAATCATTCAAAACTGGTCTCGCCCACCCAGCGCAAGAAATGGTATGCAGGCGCTATTAAAAGTCTACCTGGTGCCGACCGGTGAAGTAGTTGAGGTCGTAGTTATCGAGTCCAGCAGTAATGAAGCATTTGATCGATCAGCGATACTGGCGGTAAGAAAATCAGAACGATTTGTGGTGCCAGAGGAACCAAGGGAGTTTGAAAAAAATTTTAGAGAGTTTTCGGTTCTGTTCAAACCGGAAGATCTCAGGTTGTAGACAGAGTTTTTTATGAAGTTGAGAAGAGTAGTTTTTTACGTTCCTGTTTTAGTAGTGATGTTATGTTGCCACAGCCTGTCCGCTGAGCTCAGGATTGAAGTGACCAAAGGTGTGGACAACGCCGTTCGTATTGCCGTTGTGCCTTTTGAATGGCGGGGTAGAGGCATACTGCCTGAGCAGATAGCAGATATCGTGTCATCTGATCTGTTGCTGAGCGGTCGATTCGATACCCTCGACGTTGACAGTATGCTTAGCTTGCCGCATGTCCCGGATGAAGTTTTTTTCAGAGATTGGCGCTTGCTCAAGGCGGAATATCTTGTTATTGGCTATTTGCATGCTGTCAACCAGGACGAGGCCACCATTTCACCCGCAGTGACCAGACTGAGGCTTCATTTTGAACTTTATAATGTGTTCAGACAGTCAGTAGAAGTAATTCACGAAATTGAAGGAGAAATTCAAGATCTAAGGGATATGGCGCACTATGTGAGTGATGTGGTGTATGAGAAGCTCACCGGTATCGAAGGCGCATTTCTAACAAGAATTCTTTACGTTACTGATACGGGTCCAGTTGATAACAGGGAATACAGACTGAATGTGGCCGATGCAGACGGGAAAAGAGCAGCAGTAATCCTGAAATCCAGAGAACCGCTACTTTCTGTAATATGGTCCCCGGACGGTAGGAAGATTGCCTATGTGTCATTCGAAAAGGACAGTAAACCCGCAATCTATATACGCGATATGGAGAGTGGTGAAACGGAGCAAATCACCAATTTCAAGGGTTTGAATGGCGCACCGGCCTGGTCTCCAGACGGCAAATCACTGGCCATGGTCTTGTCACGAGATGGCAATCCGGAGATATATATCATGGATCTGGAAGATCGCAGATTGCGACGTATTACCCGCCATTATGGCATCGATACAGAACCCAGCTGGTCGCCAGATGGCACATCGCTCATATTTACCTCTAATAGAGGGGGGAAACCGCAGATATATAAGATCACCCTTGCGAATCTTGAAATAGAGAGATTAACGTTCGAAGGTGACTATAATGCCCGTGCGCGGTTTCTACCTGACGGGAAAAGTCTTATTATGGTGCATCGCAGGAAGGGTATTTATCATATTGCGCTGTTGGAACTGACACGGGGTCGATTAACAGTCCTGACGGAAACAGCACTGGACGAATCTCCCAGTATCGCACCTAATGGAAGTATGTTAATTTATGCCACCCGATACGGGGGACGAGGTGTACTGGCGGCCGTTTCCATAGATGGTGGCGTTAAATTCAGATTACCATCCAGCGAGGGCAACGTGAGGGAACCTGCATGGTCTCCGAAAAAACACAAAAAGTTTGAGGCGAATATACTGAATGAGTAAAATCGATCGATTTGGATGAAATTGAGGGCGGTTTTGTGGTTTAATTCCGCATTGGCGATAGTACTTGGAGGAGCTAGTCATGGGTACAAGAATAATCAAGGGTTTATTGGCACTGGGTTTTGCTGTTGCATTGATCTCTGGATGTGCCAGTCAACCGGCAGATGATATGCAGGAAGAGGCAATAGTGGAGGAGGCGCCGGAAGTGATGAGTCAGCCCATTGAAACCGTTACTCCGGTAGCACCACCCAAAGCTGCCTGGACTATTCAGAATGGTGCACTATATGAACTGGACAGTGATGATGAATACGTCGCCGTTGGCAACGGGAAATTCTATTTTGACTTCGATCAGGCAATTGTAAAACGGCACGGACATGCGGTTCTGAATAAGCACGCCAATTATCTGGCTGCAAATTCTGACGCCAGGGTTCGCCTCGAAGGGCATGCAGATGAAAGAGGCACCAGGGAATATAACCTGGCCCTGGGTGAAAGAAGAGCCAATGCAATCAGAGCCTATTTGACCTCCCAGGGAGCGTCCAATTATCAAACCGAAGTGATCAGCTACGGCGAAGAAAAGGCGGCAGTTGACGGCCATGATGAATCCGCCTGGTCAATGAACCGTAGAGTGGAACTGATCTACCAATAGTGATTTACAGTTAAAACGTCAAACGGGCTGTGTTGCCCATGTCTAAATTAGGGGCCATGACTGAAACAAGCCCGTTACCTACCAGGTTGCGGGCGGCTGTCCTGGCTTATTTAGTGCTTCAGGCAGGGCTCCTTTATGCCGCTGAAAGGGCGGTAAATCCCATAGCAGTTGAATCCTTGACGGTGGCAGAAAAACCCTTTAAAGAACCTGTCATCGAGGCAACGGCATCGGGTATTGAAAATGTGTATCAGACACAGGTTCTGCAGCAGGAAGTGCAGGAATTAAGGGGATTAATCGAAGTACTGAGCCATGAAGTCCAACAAATGAAAAGCCGTCAAGCCGATCGTTATTTGGAATTGGACCGGCGGTTTGAGGACTTTCGTAAGCAAATTGGTCGGCGCAGTCCACTGAGCAGTGAAAGCCCTGGCGCCAGGAAGAATACCGATGCAGAACACGTTGCTGGAGGAGATCCGGGCAGGCAAGCTCAGAGAGATCAGTCGGCTGCGAATGAAAATTCCTTGTACGATACCGCGCTGGAGCTAATTCGGAATCGTCAATATGACATGGCGATCAAACAACTGGACACCGTTATTGCCAGGTATCCTGAAGGTCTGTATGCCCCTAATGCCTACTACTGGTTGGGCGAGGTCTATGCCGCCAAACCAGATCCGGATTATGAAATGGCAAGACAGTCACTGGCCCAGGTAATCTCTTTCTTTCCAGAGCATAGAAAAGTGCCTGATGCCGCGTTCAAACTTGGCAAGGTATATCACCTGATGGGTGATTGTGTCAGAGCTCGTGATATCCTCGAACAGGTAGTTCAACAGCATCAGGGAACCACGGCCGCCAGATTGGCCGAGACCTATCTGAGAGACAAGGTTGCATGCGATTTGTAATTCGTATCAATTTATTAGCCCCGGTTCCTTAACCGCACATTTAGCCGTTTTACATAAGAAGCCCATGTCGAAATCCCTTCGAATTACAGAGATTTTCCTTTCTCTGCAAGGTGAAACCAACACCACAGGTTTACCTACTGTGTTTGTGCGCCTGACAGGCTGTCCACTGAGATGCGGGTATTGCGATACAGCATATGCATTCAGCGGTGGTGAGATGCAGGAGGTGAAAGACATAGTTCAAAAAGTGATGAGCTTTTGTGTGAGATATGTGACAGTGACAGGTGGCGAACCGCTGGCACAGGAAGCCTGTCTGGATTTGATGACGCAATTGTGCAATGAGAAATTGAATGTATCACTGGAGACCAGTGGCGCCATGGATGTTTCGAAAGTAGACAGACGTGTTGTTAAGGTGATGGATCTGAAAACGCCGGATTCCGGAGAGGTGCATCGCAATTTGTATTCAAATCTGGAATTCTTGAACACCACTGACCAGATCAAGTTTGTCATCTGCAGCCATGCTGATTATGCCTGGTCAAAACAAAAAATGGATGAGTATAAACTGGCGGACAGGGTCTGTGAGATCCTTATGTCCGCAAGCCATGGTGTTCTTGAGTCTCGCGAACTTGCCGAGTGGATCTTGCGCGATAGACTCAACGTAAGGTTGCAGATTCAATTGCACAAATACTTGTGGGGAGATAAACCGGGTGTGTAACACCGAGCAGCCATGGAGGCGATGTTAGTGTCGTCGCGAGCGGTAGTACTGTTATCCGGTGGGCTGGACTCAGCCACTACACTGGCCATCGCCAGAGACAAGGGTTGTGCATGTTACGCGCTCAGCTTTGACTATGGTCAACGACACAGGGCCGAATTGAAAGCTGCCGCCAAAGTTGCTACCAGTCTTGGTGCGATTGCGCACAAGATTATCTCACTGGATTTGAAGAGCATCGGTGGTTCCGCTCTGACGGATATGAGTATTGCAGTACCGGAACATGAAACATCCGGCATACCGATCACCTATGTTCCTGCCCGTAATACTGTGTTTCTATCCCTGGCTCTTGGATGGGCGGAGGTGCTCGGCGCTGAAAACATCTACATCGGAGTCAATGCTGTAGACTACTCCGGTTATCCTGACTGTCGACCGGAATTTATTGCTGCGTTTGAAGTGATGGCAAATCTGGCTACCAAGGTGGCAGTGGAGGGAAATCCCATCAGGATTGTTACGCCACTGATTGATATGAGTAAACAGGACATCATCGAAACAGGCGTTAGACTGGGCGTAGATTTTACGATTACAACATCCTGTTACCAGGTGGATGGTGAAGGTCGCGCGTGTGGACTGTGTGAAAGTTGCAGGATAAGAAAGTCAGGATTTAAAGAAGCGGGTCTGAAGGACCCTACCAGATACCTATGACATGACACTCTATTCTTGAGCCATGATCTGTGGGTAACCCCGCCGCACCACTGACCGTTTGGTATTAAGCATCGATCCCTGAACCGTTGTATGTGGTTATTAAGAAAATCATTTACAATTGTGTTTGGAATTTCACGAATGATTTTCCCTCTTGCTTAGTCTTACTATTCAGGAAGAGTGAAAAGTGGCCAACGGAATTGCATCATTCAGAAGACAGGCAATTGGTAAAAAAGTTAATCGCTGGGAATGAGGAAGCATTTATCGCCTTCTTTAACGATTACTTTCCAAGACTGTACAGATTCGCTATGACTCGTTTAAAAAATGATGAAGATGATATTAGGGATATCGTTCAGGCAACGCTCACGAATGCGATCAGGAGCATGGCGACTTACCGGGGTGAAGCCGCTCTGTTTACCTGGTTGTGCCAGATTTGCAGAAATGAGATCAATGGTCACCTGCGGAGAAAAAACAGGGACGAGGTAATAGTTGCAGAAGATGATAGTGAACTACGCGGCATACTGGAAACCCTGGCGGCTCCTGAAGTATATGAACCCGGATACAACAGTGAAAAAGAAGAAATTAAACGGATGGTGCAGGTGATTCTGGATTATTTGCCACCAAAATACGGGAATGCATTGGAGTGGAAATATATTGAGGGATGTTCTGTTAACGAGATAGCGGAGAAATTGCTGGTGACCCCCCTGGCAGCACAGTCGATTCTATCCAGAGCCAGAACAGCTTTTAGAGATGCGATTGAGTCAATTGTAGACATCCAGTCACGAAGCTCAGATGTTTGGGAGAATCGGTCATGACCAGAGATACCAGACTGGATTCAGAAGAAGCAAGGATAGAACAGCTCTTGAAGGAAGCGGGTCCGCGGCTAGAACCGCCGCTGGATCTTATGAATGAAGTGCGTGGCGCGGTCTATAAGGAGTGGCAAGCAGAAACTCGTCATCATACTTCGATCAAATCCTGGTTAGCTATTGCCGCAACATTGCTGCTGGCTGTCGCTGCTGGATTGTGGCAATTCGGATTGCAGGAAGAGACAGTTTTAGCCCGAATGGACCGATCCACGGGTGTGGTTGAACTTTCTCTGGACAATCAGGCCTGGGTGCCCGTGGTCTTGCAGGCAGTCAAAGAAACTGAATTTACTCAGAATATGTACCTTCGCACCCGTCAACTTAGTCGACTGTCCATCACTCTCGTTTCGGGCGTAAATATTCGCCTGGATATTGATACCACAATTCAGATTCAGTCTCTGCAGGCCATTGTATTATTGGATGGCGCTATCTATGTTGACTCGGGAAGGCATGGTTCTGCTGACTCACGGATTCAAATCATTACCCGCTTGGGTAATGCAACAGACCTGGGTACACAATTCGAAGTTCGATTGGACCAAGATGCTGTGCAAGTGAGAGTTCGAGAGGGCATCGTTAATTTCAGTGCGCCTGATACTGTGTATCGAACTGAGAGTGGCACCTCTGTAGAGCTGGACAATGCCGGTGTTGCTACCCGTGGTGGTACCCCGGCTTATGATCGATCCTGGGCATGGGTTCAATCGGTCGCCCCGCAATTTACGATTGATAATCATTCCTTGATGGATTTTCTAAAATGGGCAGCACGAGAAACAGGCGCCGAATTGGAATTTGAGAATGCCTTTGCAGAAGCCACGGCGCGTAGGACCATTCTACATGGTGAAATGAGCGGCTTCACGGTGGAAGAATCGTTGTTGGCTATCCTGGCCACGACCGACCTGGAGCAGGTATCTGCACAGCCGGGTGTACTCCTGGTCCGCCTGAAACACTGACAAAAACGTATGCTTAACAAACTGGCGGAACTGTCATGTTCGTCTTGCCCCTATGACCCGAATTGATAGAATACCGATAACGAACTGACTGACCCCTGTCGGCATTAACCGCTTTCAAGTCATAATTGGTATTGTTCAATCCGCAATGTTACTCGATTATAAATTTACAAGACTGCCGGTCTTCATTTCTATGCTTGGTCTAATAACCCTGAATCAGCCGGCTGATGCACAATTGGTTGAACCAGAAAACGTATATCTCACTGAGGTTGTTGCGCAACTTCGTCACGGCGGATATAACATTATTTACAGCAGCGCGCTCATCAGTCCCGGCTTTGAAGTTGAACTTGGTTTGGACGATATCTCTTTGGAATCACTTGCGGACGCATTGCGTCAACATGGATTAATGCTGGAGCAGATTCGGGAAAATACCTGGACGATTGTTCATGCTGCCATGGTTCAAACCGGATCTATCACCGGACAGGTCACAGACCATGAAGGCGACCCGATCAGGGGGGCGCGCATTGCGACTACCACGGGCCTGCAGACTACCAGCAATGAATATGGAATCTTCTACCTGAGAGGCATTACTCCCGGGTTGATCTCTCTCGTTGCGTCTCATCCCAAATTTCTGGACAAACATATCAACCAGATACAGATCTCAAATAAACAGCCAGCGGAGGTTTCTGTCCTATTATCCAGGGCAGAAGAACTGGAAACTATAATTGTCTCCGCAAGTAGATATGAGATTCTGTCGAACCCACTGCATTCGAATACCCGCGTGGGTCACTCAGAATTCCAGAACCAGGCTACCATTGCCAGTGATCCTGTGCGGCTTATCAATCGCCTCCCTGGCAGTGCCTCAAACGGATTGTCCGCACGCCCAAGGGTTAGAGGCGGAAGAGAAGATGAGGTATTGGTTCTGTTTGATGGCGTAAGACTCTATGAGCCATTTCATTTCAAGGACTTCAATAGCCTGTTCAGCGCCTTCGATGCACGTACCATTGACAATCTTGTGTTTTATTCTGGTGGATTCCCTGTCCGGTATGGTGATCGACTGAGTGGTGTAATGGAAATTGAACCCAGACAACCCTCACCGCAACTATCCAGAGAATTGGGTATCGGTCTATACGGTTTTTCGTTTCTTATGAGTAACAGCAATCTGGAGAAAGGGCGAGAGTGGCAGCTGCTGATTCGCCACAATGACCTGGGATTGGTTTCAAACCTGCTGGAAGAGGATTTTGGGGAGCCGGTCTACACAGATCTTTATGCTCAGTATGGCTTTGATCTCGGTAACGATACTCACATGTCGGTGAACTTGTTCCTGATTGGCGATGACATAGAGATAAACAATTCCGATAAAACAGAGCAGGTGGAATCTATATATAACAGCGGGTACTTCTGGACAAAACTTGAAAACAATTGGGCGCAGAATCTTTATAGCACTACACTGTTTTCTGTTACGCGGATTAAGAACGACCGGACCGGATATCTAAACAGACCCGGTGTTGTCAGTGGTTTTCTTCGTGATGACAGGCGATTTGCTGTCTACAACCTGAAACAAAACTGGCAATACATGCTCTCCAATAGTCTGCTGGTGAGATATGGTTGGGGCTACCGACATATGCAGGGTGATTACGATTACATCTCGCATCAGGAAGTTGCACCCCTCTGGCAAGACCTGAACGCAAAACCACCGGTGACTGACCAGTTGAATCACATAGATCTGTCTGCCTATCAATACGATATTTTCGTCTCAGCCCGCTTTAAACTCTCAACCAGGATCACCATGGAACTGGGGATAAGAAGAGATGCGCAAGGCGGACTGGATAAAGATGATAGAAAGCAGTTAAGCCCGAGAGTGCACTTGTTGTATCGTATCAGTGAAAATTCAGAATTTAGATATTCCTGGGGACATTATTATCAGTCCAGGGGTATCTATGAACTGGATATCGAAGACGGACAAGATCTTTTTGACGAGGCGCAGCAATCAAAACATTGGGTAGCAAGTTTTAAGCATTACTTCCCGAATGGGATGGAAATGCGTATCGAGGCTTATTACAAGAGCGCCAGCAGGATATCTACTTATTTTTATAACCTTACCAATCCTGTTAGCCTGTTGCCGGAATTACAACCTGATCGAATAGAAATCTCTCCGGATCACTCCCACGGCCAGGGTATCGAATTGACACTATCAGGAGATCCGAACTCAGTCATCAATTGGTGGTTTAACTATTCCCTTGCTGTGATTGAAGATTGCTTCATCCATGAGCATGTCAGGCGCAATTGGGAGCAACCTGATGCAGCCAATTTGGGGGTGAGCTGGATATATCGAAACTGGAATCTTTCTGTCTCAGCCAGCTTTCATACCGGGTGGCCAACCACCGATCTTTCTATTCAGCATACACTTGATGATGAGGGGAATCCCGTTGAGCGTGTGATTGCCGATGATCGAAACACGAGCGCGTTCGGTGACTATCTGCGTGTGGATTTCAAAGCGGTAAAAGAATTTACTTTACCCGGCTCCAAACTGCGTCTGGAACTGGGACTCACTAATGCATTTAACAGAGCAAACCAGGCGGGTGTCGAATACTCGACTACCCGGAATGCGTTCGGGGACACGATATTAAAAGCGAATAAAAAAACCTCGCTTCTCATTGCACCGTCGCTGGATATTTTTTGGTCATTCTAGGATGGCTCTGACCAAAACAATTTGTTCGTGCGTGGCCTCCCTGAGCAAGTCAATGCCATATCCAATCCCGGTTTAATCGGGATAGTTCGCGCTATCGAAACAGTGCCACATGGAACCCCGTACTTCAGTAAGGGGTTCCATGTGGCGAATGGTCAGACCAAACCATCAGACAATTGGAATATCCAGGTCCTAATCAGTGCTCATCTCAACCGTGATCACCGTGCATATCTTCAACGTTGAAGATTTGAGCTTCGCCATGACAGGTTTCACAGGCTTCTACGTCATCCCCAACGAATTCATTGAGTATGCTTGCAGGAGCAGCACCCTCCAGTATATTCAACTGGATATGAGCGTAGTTCGCTTCGCTGTCATGACAGGTACCACAGGCTCTGCTGGTGGGATTTTCCTTCCACTGGTCATCGATATGACACACGGTGCAGTTGGTGATCTCCTGCGGGAAGACGACGTCGGGATCACCGTTGTTTTGACTGCCCTTGAAGTCGTGGTGATTGACATCGTAGTCGTTGGCAAGATCCTCACCCATATGCAGCTTGTGGATTATGTGTTGGAAGTCAACAACTACCGGATCATCTTCCGTAAATGGGTCGAAGGTACTCTGGTTGTGACAGGTTACGCAATACTCGGTTGTATATCCCTTGTGAAGTCGCACGCCACCATGACAGGTATTGCACTGCGCCATCTCCACGATATCACGGGTTTCAGTCATAGCAGTACCGGCCGGTACGAAATCAAATACTGCATTTTCGATGTTCCGTACACCATCCGCGTCCCTGAACTCCATGCCAACGCGATGCGTCAGGTTGGGATCGTATGCCACTGTGAAAGCAGTTTCCAGCGTATCGTTATCCTTATCGTGCAGATGATCGATAGCGCGAATGTCACCGTGAGGGGTGGCATTGCGCAGTGCAAATTTGTAGGTCCAGCTACCACCTGTTACGTGAGTGAGGGTTCCATCACTGGCTCTTTCAGAGTATCCCTGAACAACCACTGGCGCAACACCAGCATGAGTTTTACTTCTTGTTCTACCGGTGTAACTTTGCCAGTGGTTTGAAGCGGCGCCTGTTCCCGGGACGAGTTTGGCGAGGGTAAAGTACATCGACGTCATATTCGCTGCGTCTGTCACGGCAACCCCGTTATCATCCACGCTGAACGTCACTGTCACGCTGCCATCGGCATCGCTGATGTCAACGGCGCTAATGGTGGCGCTGATGGAGCGCTCCGTTTCGGCGTGAACGGCCGCGATATCTGATAAACCTTTGGGCGTATGGCAGATAGTGCAAACTGTATTGTCAGCTTGTGGTCCTCCAGCATGGTTGACACCTGTAGCGAAGTCAACATCACTATGGCAGGCACCGCAGGCAGCCTGATTTGGCCTGGTAATCCAATTATCACCTTCAGGCGTTTCTGCATCATCACCCGTATGGCACTTGGCGCAATTTGTGATTTCCTGAGGAAACCTCAGGTCGGCAAATTCTCCATCCATGTAGGTTGCGTTAGCACTGTGAACACTGTGAATCAGCACGGGGAAATCGGCTTCACCTTCATCATCCGCACCTGCATGAATGGTAGGATTGTGGCAGGTTACGCAGAATTTGGTCTCGTAGCGACTACCATGCTCAACAAGCTTTGCATGACATTCATTACAGGAGGATATGGCTACGATCTCACGACTGGTGTCATCAATTGCACCGCTCGGAACAAAATCATAAATTTCATTCAAGGGTGGAAGTGAGCCACTGACTGTACTACCGCTTACCTGAAGAACCAGACGATGGTTTAGATCTGGATTATAAGCCGGTACAAAATCAGTCGTGTCGACAGTGAAGGTGTAGACATAACTGCCATCGCCGTTATCAATTAACTCCCCCTCTCTGTCATAGGCTAACCGTGCCCAGGTATCAGGGTCCCCTGATGCCGGGGCCGCAGCCTGCAACACTGCCAGAACAAAGCGGATATTACCGCTAAAGTAATCATCTTCGCCTCGTGTCCCTTCACGTGCACGTAATCCAGTCACGCCACGTCCCATGCTATCGGTGACTTTAAACGCAATCACTGGAGGGCTATCCATGGCCACTTCGGTAATTATTCCTTCAAGGTCTCCCTCAAGGGCAGCAGTAAACATCGAACCTACATCTACCACATCAACTGCGGACGTTCCGGCAGGCCCGATAGGACCCGTATCACCCGTTGGACCCATAGCACCCACAGCACCGGTAGCCCCGGCTGGGCCAGGATCGCCATCGTCACCATCATCACATCCTCCCAGCACAAGCAGCGATGCGAGGAGCGCGGCGTAAAAAACTCCCCCAAAATCTAATTTCATATTCAATCTCCATTATTTGAGTGGTGTGTGA
>JASJXV010000189.1 GCA_030123805.1 Gammaproteobacteria bacterium | reverse complement strand
CTGCGAAAAAATCATTAAGAGGTATACAACTGTGATAAAAAGACTGGATCATGTGTCTATTGGGGTGCTGGATATTGACAAAGCGCAGAAACTTTTCTGTGAGGTATTGGGGGGTGAATTATTGCCTGATGTAGGTAATTCAGACAGTGAAGGCTTCCAATGGTTGACTTTTTTACTTGGTGGCAAGAAAGTAGAATTGGTTTCTCCGCATACACCGGGTGAAGGTGGTGTGGGACAATATCTGGCGAAGTATGGGGAAGGCTTTCACCATATTTCCTGTGCAGTTACAGACCTGGCGGAAGCTAAACGTCACTTCGAATCAAACAATGTAAGGGTTCTGGGTTACAGCGATGAACACACGAGTTTTAAACACTTCTATCTGCATCCCAAAGACACATTTGGCGCTTTGATCCAGGTATTTGAGGAAAGCGAACAAACGATAAAGGATGCTGGATGAAGACATAGCCCCTCGGAATTGGTGCAGATCTCCTACCAACCGGACCAGATTCACAAGCTTAAAGAATACTGTGTTCTGTTTTGTTTGGCGGTGTCAACAACTTGTAGCACAACCCGGCCCAATCTTGGCACACAGGCTACCTCACTGTCTTCGATCATCATCAACAAGTGATGGCAAATGGAGCGTCCGGTTTTCAACTTGTGATCAGATCTTGCCATACGGCGAGCTGCTTTCATCGCCAGACGAGAGTGTTGGCTGGTAGCCATTGAAAACCCCTCCTGATTAGTAGCGGCTTCTACTCGGGACTGTGTTGTGGAAAAGCCTCAAAAGGTTACTGTTCATATATACAGTATCACTGCACTGTCTGTTTGTACAGTGTTATGTGTATTATATTTTCACATTCTACAGAAACGTAACCGATCAGGATTTTTCAAATTTCAGATGATCACCATCTCTGCTGATCGTGAGGGAATCCCCTGGGAGAAACTTACCCTGCAGCAGATCCTGAGCGATGGGATTTTCAATATATCGCTGCACGGCTCTCTTTAGCGGTCTGGCACCATACACGGGATCAAAGCCACTCTCCGCGAGCAGATCGATTGCGTCATCTGTATACAGCAGGCATATGTCTTTCTCTTTCAACCTTGACTTTAATATATCAAGCTGAATATGGGCTATTCCCCTTATCTGCTCCCTCGTAAGGGAGTGGAATACCACGGCATCATCTATCCGATTGAGAAATTCTGGTCGAAAATGCTGTGACACAATCCCCATCACGGTTTCTTTCATCTCTTCATAGTCAGACTCAGCCCCCAGAACCTGAATCACATCGGAGCCGAGATTCGACGTCATTACCAGCACTGTGTTTTTAAAATCAACAGTGCGGCCATGTCCGTCCGTTAGTCGGCCATCGTCCAGCACCTGCAACAAAATATTAAACACATCCACATGTGCTTTCTCAACCTCATCCAGCAATATTACCGAATAAGGTTTTCTTCTCACCAGTTCTGTAAGGTAACCTCCCTGTTCATAACCCACATAACCAGGTGGTGCGCCGATGAGTCTTGCCACAGAGTGCTTTTCCATAAATTCAGACATATCTATGCGCACCAGCGCATCTTCAGTATCAAACAGGAATCTGGCCAATGCTTTACACAGCTCCGTCTTTCCCACTCCTGTCGGCCCCAGAAACAAAAATGAACCGTTAGGTCTGTTGGGATCTGAGATACCGGCTCGAGACCGACGTATTGCGTTAGCAACCGCACTAACGGCTTCCTCCTGCCCTATCACTTGCTTGTGAAGTGCGGATTCCATATGGATCAGTTTTTCTTTCTCTCCCTCCAGCATTTTTGAAACAGGGATGCCGGTCCATTTCGATACTATCTCTGCAATCTCTTCTTCCGTTACTTTATTGCGCAACAATTCCATTTGCTTTGCTTCTGCCAGAGTAGCAGCTTCAAGCTGCCGCTCTAACTCCGGTATTGTCCCATACTGAAGTTCTGACATTCTTGTAAGGTCTCCTGCCCTGCGATTTGATTCCAGTTCAAGTCTGGCCTCTTCCAGAGCTTCCTTAATGTGCTGGGTTCCCTGCAATATCGCTTTTTCCGCATTCCAGATCTCTTCCAGATTTGCATATTCTCTGTCAGCATCCAGGATTGCATCTTCTAATGTCTCCAGCCTTTGCCTGGACGCTACATCTGTCTCTCTCTTCAGGGCTTCACGCTCGATTTTGTATTGGATCAATTTGCGTTCCAAACGATCCATATGTTCCGGTTTTGAATCCATCTCAATCCGAATCAGACTGGCCGCTTCGTCTATGAGATCAATTGCCTTATCCGGTAACTGACGGTCCGTGATATAGCGATAGCTGAGTCTGGCAGCCGCCACAATGGCTGGATCGGTGATATCGACGGCATGATGAAGTTCATAACGCTCTTTCAAGCCTCGTAGTATGGCGATTGTGTCTTCCACCGAAGGTTCATCAATCTGGACTTTTTGAAAGCGTCGCTCAAGTGCTGCGTCCTTCTCAAGAAACTCACGGTACTCATCCAGCGTCGTTGCGCCCACACAATGCAATTCTCCCCTGGCCAGGGCTGGCTTCAGCATGTTTCCTGCATCCATTGAGCCTTCTGCTTTTCCTGCACCCACGACTGTATGCAACTCATCTATAAACAGGATAATGCTGCCTTCCTGTTTTCCCAACTCATTCAATACTGCTTTCAGCCTTTCCTCGAATTCCCCCCTGAACTTTGCGCCAGCGATCAGGGCGCCCATATCCAGTGACAGAATGCGCTTACCGCGCAATCCTTCTGGAACTTCACCATTGATGATACGTTGTGCAAGGCCTTCTATTATTGCTGTCTTACCTACACCGGGTGCACCGATTAGTACTGGATTATTCTTCGTCCTTCGCTGCAATACCTGTATGGTTCTGCGGATTTCGTCATCACGCCCAATAACCGGGTCAAGTTTGCCCGACTCAGCCAGTTCTGTTAGATCAATTGTGTATTTGTCCAGTGCCTGACGGTTATCTTCAGCGTTTGGATCCGTTACCTGTTCTCCTCCCCTGACTCCTTCAATGGCTGCTTCGAGTTTTCCCCTGCTTATATCGAGATTAGAGAGGAGTTTGCCCAGATCACCGCGATCTTCAATCGCTGCAAGCAGAATTAATTCACTTGAAATATATTGATCGTTTCTCTGTTGTGCATACTTGTCTGCAAGATTCATCATCCGTGCCAGTTCAGGTGACATCTGGATATCACCATAATTATCCTTGATGACAGGTAATGTATTGATGAGCTTATCGAGTTCACCACGAAATCTATTGACGTCAATCCCGGTTTGAGCAAGCAATGTACTGGTGGCCCCCCCGCTTTGCTCAAGCAACGCAGCGATCAGATGTATCGGGGATATCTGGTTATGATCCTTTCCAACCGCCATAGATTGCGCATCAGAAAGTGCCTGCTGCAGTTTGCTGGTGAATTTGTCAATTTGCATGGTACGATCCTGTGAATTGTCTCTTACGTATACTGGGGGCACGCATACTTGATTCAAGACCCGGGATGCAAGTGACGGCTACATGATTTGTGGCATGATTTGCTGCATGATTTGCTACAAACCCTCTATACTACTGCCTGATTGATAGAATACCTGAAGCTGTTATGTCACTACCGGACTCGAAACCAGACTCGCCATTTGATAAACAATCAAATACCGGGTTGACACACTTGTTAAATGCTGCGCGCTTCTCCTGGCAGGGATTAAATGCTGCTTTGCAGCATGAAGCGGCATTTCGCCAGGAGTTGGCGTTGGTAATCATATTACTGCCCGGCGCCTTTGTGATCGGATCAGACCTGCTGGAGACCGCACTCTTGATCCTGGTTTTGCTCATAGTACTGATTACAGAGCTGCTAAACTCGGGATTGGAAGCCATTATCGACAAAACCACACCGGAACAAAATGAACTGGCAGGAAGAGCAAAGGATCTGGGATCGGCGGCTGTGTTTGTGGCACTCATGGCGGTTTTGACTACCTGGTCACTGATTATTTACAAGAATTATTTCTAATCATCCCAGCTGACATCAGTTGCAAGAGGAACGACCCATTAGCGACTCAAAGCGTCACATCACTCCCGAAGGCGCCAAAAAGCTCCGTGGCGAGCTCAACTATCTGTGGCAAACCAAACGACCGGACGTGACACGGAAAGTATCTGCTGCCGCTGCACTGGGTGACAGATCCGAGAATGCAGAATATATCTATGGCAAGAAACAACTCCGGGAAATAGACAGCCGGATCCGCTATCTGACCAAAACCCTGGACAACCTTATCATCGTGGATAAAATCCCGGATGATCGCGACTGTATATACTTTGGTGCATGGGTTCATCTGGAAGATCAAAACGGTGAAGAATATGTTTATAGAATTATCGGAGCCGATGAGATTGACCTGAAACAAGGTTGGATCAGTGTAAACTCACCCATGGCAAGGAGCCTGCTTAAAAAACGCGCAGGAGATGAAGTGGTTGTACCGCGGCCAATTGGCGATGCGGAGATGACGGTGGTAGATGTACGATACGAACCGATTGTACTTGGATAAAAAGAGGGAAAGGGGTCAAGGGAAAGGGGTCAAGTCTTGATATAATACTTTAATAGTTAAGGGATCACGTCTTGACATAGTACTCTATGTATCCGCACCACCTTCCTATCGTGCCGTTCATGTTCGAATAATTTGTTAACCACTTAAGAAATTCCGCTAATGTGATCCATAAGAAAGCACTTGGCGATCTCTGCCAAGTGTTCAGTACAAAGATCGCGGGCTAGGGTTATCACTTTCCAACGCGCCACTTTTTTTACCCCCCTACCCCGCTAGACTGTAAAATTTCATTTAAC
>JASJXV010000083.1 GCA_030123805.1 Gammaproteobacteria bacterium | reverse complement strand
TATATGTGGTTTCGTCCGCTCAAATTTCTCTTTAGCCACTTTGCACCTCTTCTCTGGAATCTGCGATTAATAATCGTACCAAATAAACCATTTGCTAATGCGTCTTGTTTATAATTGTTTCTGCAATACTATCCGGGAGTTGCTTGTAAGTTTCGAACTCCATAGAGAAGGTCGCGCGTCCCTGGGTTGCTGATCGCATATCTGTTGCATAACCGAACATCTCAGACAGAGGCACTTCGGCTCTTACAGCCTTACCCGCGGCGACGTCTTCCATACCCTGGATCATGCCTCTGCGACGGTTCAAATCACCAACAATATCACCGTAATAGTCTTCCGGGGTTACTACTTCAACTCTCATGACCGGCTCAAGTAACACAGGTCTGGCTCTTAATGCGCCATCCCTGAGTGCCATTGAACCGGCAATCTTGAACGCTATTTCACTGGAATCGACATCATGGTAAGAACCATCAAAAAGAGTTGCTTTGATACCAAGCAACGGGTATCCAGCGAGAACACCATTAGCCAATTGTTCCTGGATACCCTTGTTGACGGCACTAATGTACTCTCTGGGTACAACGCCTCCGACAATTGCATCAACAAATTCGTACTCTTGATCACCTGCCAACGGTTCAAGCTTCAACCAGACATGACCGTATTGGCCACGACCACCGGTCTGGCGAACAAATTTGCCTTCCACTTCGACTGTAGCCCGGATCGTCTCACGATAGGCTACTTGTGGTTTGCCGATGTTTGCTTCAACCGAGAACTCTCTCCTCATCCGATCGACAATAATGTCCAGGTGTAATTCACCCATCCCGCCGATGATTGTCTGACCCGATTCTTCATCAGTGCGAACGCTAAAGGATGGATCTTCTGCAGCCAGCTTACTCAGGGCCATACCCATCTTTTCCTGGTCCGCCTTGGATTTCGGTTCCACCGCCACATGAATGACAGGCTCAGGAAACTCCATTCTTTCAAGGGTGATGACATGATTCCCGTCACAAAGAGTGTCGCCGGTGGTGGCTGCCTTCAGACCAATCGCTGCAGCGATATCTCCCGCTCGAACTTCTTTCAGTTCTTCTCTGTTATTGGCATGCATCTGCACCATGCGTCCAATACGTTCTTTTTTACCCTTGCCCGGGTTATAGACAGTGTCGCCAGATTTCAATACACCGGAATATACCCTGAAGAATGTCAAAGCACCCACGAAGGGATCGGTGGCAATTTTAAATGCCAAAGCGGAAAAAGGTTCATCGTCACTGGCAGCTCTTTGTCCTAGCACTTCACCATCATCAAGAAATCCAGTGATTGCTTTCACTTCATCTGGTGCTGGTAAAAAATCGACAACGGCATCCAACACCATTTGCACGCCTTTGTTCTTAAAGGCAGCGCCACAAAGTGCAGGGACAATTTCATTGGCAATGGTGCGCTGCCTTAATCCCTTATGAATTTCGTCATTGGTGAGTTCACTATCCTCGAGGTATTTCTCCATCAGATCATCATTTGCTTCTGCAGCAGCTTCGATCATCTTTTCCCGATACTCATCGCTAAGATCCCGGAGATCTTCCGGAATCTCCTTGAACTCGAAGCTTACGCCCTTATCTTCTTCACTGAAGTAGATGGCTTTCATCTTGATAAGGTCGATGATTCCCCTGAAGTTATCTTCAGCGCCGATCGGCAATTGAACAGGTACGGGTTCGGCGCCCAATCGATCCTTAATTTGATTTACCACGCGCAGAAAATCTGCGCCCGCGCGGTCCATTTTGTTAATAAAAACCATGCGCGGAACTTCATATTTATTCGCCTGGCGCCACACAGTCTCAGACTGAGGTTC
The DNA here is from genome assembly GCA_030123805.1 of Gammaproteobacteria bacterium. GTDB lineage: Bacteria > Pseudomonadota > Gammaproteobacteria > Pseudomonadales > Azotimanducaceae > JASJXV01. The sequence continues at coordinate 14,052 of JASJXV010000083.1, read as the reverse complement.
CACTCCCGATGTACCACAAAATACGACCAAAGCACCATCCAGAACTCGCAGCGACCTCTCCACCTCGATGGTGAAATCCACGTGCCCCGGAGTGTCAATGATATTAATCCTGTGTTCTTCAAAATGATCTTCAGAGCCGCTCCAGAAACATGTAGTGGCCGCAGACGTAATGGTAATGCCGCGCTCCTGCTCCTGTTCCATCCAGTCCATAACGGCTGCTCCGTCATGCACCTCACCCATCTTGTGAGAAATTCCGGTGTAGAAGAGGATACGTTCAGTTGTGGTTGTTTTACCTGCATCCACATGGGCGATGATACCTATGTTCCGATATCTTTTGATGGGAGTGATTCTTGCCACTTCATTTGTCCCTAAAGTTTCCGGGTCCCAGGCAGAAAAAATCTGCAAAACCCATATTGTTCTTAATCCGGGATTGTTGCGAAACTGCGGATTGCTACCCTAAAAGCGATAGTGTGCGAAAGCTCTATTTGCGTCAGCCATTCGATGGGTGTCTTCGCGTTTCTTGACGGCCGATCCTCTACTTTCTGCCGCATCCAGGATCTCACCTGACAACCGCATTGCCATGGATTTCTCCCCGCGCTTGCGAGCAGCATCAACCAACCATCTCATGGCCAGCGCAGTCCGTCTGGAAGGTCTTACTTCAACCGGTACCTGATAGGTGGCACCACCAACCCTTCTTGATTTTACTTCTACTGAGGGCGCAATTGACTCGAGTGCCTTTTCAAATGTCTCAACAGGATCACCACCTGTTCTTGCCTGGATTCGTTCCAGCGCGCCATACACTATTCGCTCTGCAACGGCCTTCTTTCCGCTAACCATCACGTGGTTCATGAATTTTGCGAGGGTGGTATTGTTGTACTTTGGATCCGGCAAAATCTCTCTTTTTGCCACAATTCTTCTTCTGGGCATATCTCGTTCCTTCTATTCAGGTCTACCCAGGACAACCGATTTCGGTAGCCTGGCCTTACTACTATCGCTGAGCGGTAGTTTGGTTCAAAAAGTCTAATACGGGTAATGCTTATGCCCGGGGTCGCTTGGTACCATATTTGGATCGACCTTGCTTACGATCATTGACACCCGTAGTGTCAAGAACTCCTCGTACTGTGTGGTAACGTACACCAGGGAGGTCTTTCACACGTCCACCACGAATGAGGACAACTGAGTGTTCCTGCAGATTGTGGCCTTCACCACCAATGTAGGAGGTTACCTCGAAACCATTGGTCAATCGAACCCGACAGACTTTACGTAATGCAGAATTCGGTTTCTTTGGCGTAACTGTGTAGACCCGCGTGCACACACCTCTGCGCTGAGGACACGCTTGCAACGCCGGTACACCACTCTTGGTGACCTTACGTTTACGGGGCTTTCGAACCAATTGGCTGATTCTTGTCATACAAATTTAACTCCAATCACAAACGTATTTCCGCAATAATACGTCTAACCATTATGGATGATTATGGATGTATTATTCCTGCAGGCGCTTCGTGTTCCTGCTAAAAAAAAAGCGAGGCGAGAGTCTAATGACCCCACCCCATCTAGTCAACCAATATTTGGCAAACTTGTGTCTTATAAGCTGCCCGTAATCGTACCGCAACAATAAATGGTATTTTTACGGGCCATGTCAAAATACCAGCAGGTTTACGAGCCGCTACTCAGCGCTTCGCTGAGGGCTTGTTCGACCTCACTTGCGCTCACTATGGCTTGTCCTGCTGCAGACAATTTTTCCAGCCGCTTACGTTTTCTTTCTTCATGGTATGCCAAACCGGTTCCTGCCGGGATCAATCGACCCACTATGACATTCTCCTTCAAGCCACGAAGATAATCGCGTTTACCTGTTACCGCAGCTTCAGTCAATACACGAGTTGTCTCCTGGAACGAGGCTGCCGAGATAAAAGATTCTGTCGCAAGTGCGGCTTTGGTAATTCCAAGCAGAACCCTTTGGAATTTGATCTCCTGTTTATTCTCAGCCCGAAGCGCATCATTCGATTCCAACACCCGATTGTATTCCATCTGCTCACCTTTAAGCGCAACAGATTCACCCGAGCTTACCACATCAACCTTGCGTAACATCTGACACACAATGACCTCTATGTGCTTGTCGTTGATGGTCACACCCTGGAGGCGATAAACATCCTGAATTTCCTTGGTAATGTACCTGGCAAGTTCAGCCACGCCTTTCAGTCTTAAGATGTCATGGGGATTTTCAGGTCCATCCGAAACAACTTCACCCTTCTCTACATGCTCACCCTCAAAGACCGTCATATGACGCCACTTCGGAATCAGCGCTTCATAGTGATCTGACCCATCTGGCAGTTCATCTGAATCGAGCGGGGTGATGACCAGGCGCCTTTTACCCTTGGTCTCCTTGCCGAAACTCACAGTTCCCGAAATCTCAGCAAGAACCGCTGCATCCTTCGGCTTACGGGCTTCGAACAGATCAGCGACCCTGGGCAGACCACCAGTGATATCACGTGTCTTGGATCCCTCCTGAGGGATTCTGGCAATGACATCACCCACCTGGATACTGTCGCCATCTTCCAAACTCAAAATCGCATTCGCTTCCAGAAAATAGTGTGCAGGCACCTCTGTACCGGCAAGAAACAGGTCCTTGCCTTTCTTATCCACTAATCTTACCGCCGGTCTGACATCTTTACCGACTGATGGACGGTCTTTAGGATCAATGATTTCAATACTGGTTAATCCGGTTAGTTCATCTGTTCGATGGTTGACAGTAATGCCTTGTTCGAAATTCTCAAACACAACCTTACCGGCAACTTCCGTGATAATCGGGTGCGTATGAGGATCCCATTTGGCAATAATTTCTCCGGCTTCAACCGCATCATCAGTTCCCTTGTTCAGTACTGCTCCATAAGGTAATTTGTACCGCTCGCGTTCACGTCCGTTCTCATCTGCAATAGCCAACTCACCAGACCTGGAAGTGACCACCAATTCTTTATTCGCCTTCTCGAGTGTCTTTATATTGTGCAGCCGAACAGTTCCACTGCGCTTCACCTGAACGTTATCGATAGCAGTTGCTCTTGAGGCTGCACCACCAATGTGGAAAGTACGCATGGTTAACTGGGTGCCCGGCTCACCGATAGACTGCGCTGCGATTACCCCAACAGCTTCACCAATATTCACCAGATGACCCCGACCCAGGTCTCTTCCGTAGCACTTGCTACAGACGCCAAATCGAATGTCACAAGTGATAGTGGATCTGACACGAATCTCATCCACACTCATCTCTTCAATGCGTTCAACCCAGCTCTCATCGATGATAGTGCCACCTGGTATAACGATAGCTTCACTATTGATATCATAAACATCTTTGGCGATCACCCTGCCCAGCACCCTGGTTCCCAGGGGTACAACAACATCACCACCTTCTATTACAGCAGTCAAAAGTAAGCCATTCTCCGTACCACAATCGTGGTCTGTAACCACTAGATCCTGTGCGACATCAACCAACCTTCTGGTGAGATAGCCCGAGTTGGCAGTCTTAAGAGCCGTGTCAGCCAGACCTTTGCGGGCGCCGTGGGTTGAGATGAAATACTGCATTACCGATAGACCTTCTCGAAAGTTTGCGGTAATGGGCGTTTCGATAATAGATCCATCCGGTTTGGTCATCAAACCACGCATACCAGCCAACTGTCGAATCTGTGCCGGGGAACCCCTTGCACCGGAATCAGCGTAGATAAACACAGAATTAAATGAATCCTGACTTTCTTCTTCACCATCCCGGTTTATTACCGTCTCATGACTCAGTGTATCCATCATCGCGTTGGCTATCAGATCATTTGCCCTGGTCCAGATATCAATAGCCTTGTTGTATTTTTCACCCTGCGTCACCAGCCCTGAGGAGAATTGAGATTCAATTTCCACAACTTCACGTTCAGCTTCACGAATAATGGCGCCTTTTTCAGCGGGTATGACAAAGTCTTCAACACCGATAGATGAGCCTGAAATTGTTGAATACTCGTACCCCATATACATCAACTGATCTGCAAAAATGACTGTCTCTTTCAGACCGACAGTCCGATAGCAAGTATTAATCAATTTTGATATTGCTTTTGTGTCCATGGTTCGATTTACATCATCGAAAGGCAATCCCGGTGGGACGATCTCATATAACAATGCACGACCGCTTGTTGTGTCTTTTATTGCTGTTTGAGTCACGCTGCCATCTTCTTGATTGATGGTCTCTGTGATCCGAACTTTAATCCTGGCCTGTAAACCAACTTTACCGCATCTGTATGCACGAGAAACTTCAGACACATCGGCAAAGATCATACCTTCACCAAGGTCATTGATCCTTTCCCTGGTCATGTAATACAAGCCAAGAACCACATCCTGAGAAGGTACGATAATGGGTTCGCCATTCGCTGGTGACAGTACATTATTGGTCGACATCATCAGCGCACGCGCTTCCAACTGTGCCTCCAATGTCAACGGCACGTGCACTGCCATCTGGTCACCATCAAAATCTGCGTTGTAAGCAGTACAGACCAATGGATGTAACTGAATGGCTTTGCCTTCGATCAATACCGGCTCAAACGCCTGAATACCTAACCGATGGAGCGTGGGTGCCCGATTCAGCAGTACTGGATGCTCTCTAATGACGTCAGCGAGGATATCCCATACCTCTGCCGTTTCTTTCTCGACCATTTTCTTGGCAGCTTTGATGGTAGTCGCTAAACCTCTGGCTTCCAATTTCCCAAAAATGAACGGCTTGAATAACTCCAGTGCCATCTTCTTGGGTAAGCCACACTGATGCAGCATCAGCGTCGGACCCACAACGATAACGGATCGGCCCGAATAATCGACACGTTTACCCAACAGATTCTGCCTGAACCTTCCCTGCTTGCCTTTAATCATGTCGGCCAAGGACTTGAGGGGTCTCTTGTTGGTACCCGTAATAGCGCGCCCCCTTCTACCATTATCAAGCAATGCATCAACAGCTTCCTGAAGCATGCGCTTTTCGTTTCTCACAATAATGTCTGGTGCACTGAGGTCCAACAGACGCTTGAGTCGATTGTTTCGATTAATCACCCGGCGATACAGATCATTCAGATCAGATGTGGCGAACCGGCCACCCTCCAGAGGAACCAAGGGTCGAAGATCAGGCGGCAATACCGGCAATACAACGAACACCATCCATTCCGGTTTATTCCCGGACTTCTTAAACGCTTCCATCAACTTGAGGCGTTTGGTCAATTTCTTAATTTTTGTATCAGAGTTGGTCTTGGGTAGCTGTGTCCTGATTTCCGCTATCTCATCCGTTAGACTCATTTCCTTCATCAAGGTCTGAATGGCTTCTGCACCCATCTTCGCCTCAAATTCATCGCCAAATTCCTCCATGGCTTCAAGGTACTGCTCATCAGTCAGCAACTGCCCTCTTTCCAGGCTCGTGAGCCCGGGATCGGTGACCACAAAAGACTCAAAATAAAGTACCCTCTCGATATCACGGAGTGTCATATCCAATAACAGCCCAATTCTCGAAGGTAGCGACTTCAAAAACCAGATATGGGCAACCGGGCTGGCCAATTCAATGTGTCCCATTCTCTCTCGGCGAACCTTGGCCAGCGCCACCTCAACACCGCATTTCTCACAAATGACACCTCGATGTTTGAGACGCTTGTACTTACCGCACAAACACTCATAGTCCTTTACCGGACCAAAGATCTTGGCGCAAAAAAGGCCATCTCTCTCGGGTTTAAAAGTCCTATAGTTGATCGTCTCTGGTTTCTTCACTTCACCATAGGACCATGATCGGATCAGTTCCGGTGAAGCCAGACCTATTCGAAGCGAATCGAACTCTTCAGATTGTCCCTGCGCTTTGAGTATATTTAAGAGATCTTTCAAGGTTATTCCTCCGCACAGTGCGATTTGGCACCAGGCTTATTAATTAATTCCGTGAATTCCTTATCCAGCATATTGCCGTCGCTATCTATTGTTCCTGCTGATCTTCAGGGAACTATTGAGACATTTGCGCTATGCGTCTTTTCCACTACAGCGCGAACGCCTCTATTCGCTCTCCAATTCGATATCTATACCCAATGATCTGATTTCCTTTACCAGAACATTAAATGACTCGGGCATACCGGGCTCCATACGATGATCGCCGTCAACAATATTTTTGTACATGCGAGTGCGGCCATGCACGTCATCAGATTTCACGGTGAGCATTTCCTGAAGAGTGTATGCGGCACCATATGCTTCCAGCGCCCACACCTCCATTTCACCAAACCGCTGTCCTCCAAATTGCGCCTTTCCACCCAGTGGCTGTTGAGTGACAAGACTGTAAGAACCGGTAGACCTTGCATGCATCTTGTCATCGACCAGGTGATTCAGCTTCAACATGTACATGTAGCCAACTGTGACCGGTCTATCAAACTTGTTTCCGGTACAGCCATCATACAGCGTCGTCTGACCACTAGTGGGCAGATCGGCCAACTTCAACATGGCTTTAATCTCATCTTCATTAGCGCCATCAAAGACACCCGTAGCCATCGGAACACCTTCACGCAGATTCTGAGCCATTTCAATGATCTCAGTATCGGAGAAGGACTCCAGGTCTTCTTTTCTTCCGCTACTGTTATACACCTTCTCCATGAATTTTCTGATCTTGGCAACTCTGATCTTGGCAACTTGTTGCTGTGTATCCAGCAGTTTCCCTATTTTTATGCCCAAACCTTTGGCAGCCCATCCCAGATGTGTTTCCAGAATCTGACCGACATTCATTCGAGATGGTACACCCAGAGGATTCAATACAATGTCTATGGGTTCGCCATTTTCGTCATACGGCATATCCTCAACTGGCTTGATAACTGAGATGACACCCTTGTTACCGTGTCGACCAGCCATCTTGTCGCCGGGCTGAATACGGCGCTTGATTGCAAGATAGACTTTTACAATCTTCAGAACGCCGGGTGCAAGATCATCACCACTTTCAATCTTCCGCTTGCTCTCATCAAACTGCTCGTCAAGTAATTTTTGTCTTTCCTTGAGCTTGAGATCTGCCTGTTCAAGTTGTTCATTGAGTTCATCATCCTGTAACCTTAACTTGAACCACTCATCATTAGGCAACTCATGGAGATAATCCTTGGTAATCTTGTCGCCCGTCTTTAAACCGGGGCCTCCAACAACTTTCTTGTTTACGAGGGAATCGCTCAGGCGTTCGAACGTTGCCGTCTCGACAATACGATACTCTTCCTCGATATTCTTGCGAACATCCTCCAACTGGCTCTGCTGAATTTCAAGCGCGCGTTGGTCCTTGTCGATACCATCACGGGTAAATACCTGAACATCAATCACGGTGCCCTTATAACTGCTTGGTACTCTCAATGACGTATCTTTAACATCCGACGCTTTCTCTCCGAATATGGCACGCAACAGTTTCTCTTCAGGAGTGAGTTGAGTTTCCCCCTTTGGCGTCACCTTACCCACAAGAATGTCTCCCGCTTCAACTTCAGCACCAATGTAAACGATTCCAGATTCGTCGAGTTTACTCAACGCCCCTTCACCCACATTGGGAATATCGCAGGTGACTTCTTCGGAACCTAATTTGGTGTCTCGTGAGATACAGGTCAACTCCTGTATGTGAATTGAAGTAAATCGGTCTTCCTTAACTACTTTCTCCGATATAAGAATCGAATCTTCATAGTTGTAGCCATTCCACGGCATAAAGGCAATGCGCATATTCTGCCCAAGCGCCAGTTCCCCGGTATCAATAGACGGTCCATCAGCCAGAATATCGCCTCGTACAACTGCATCTCCCTTGCTAACCAATGGTCGTTGGTTAATACACGTATTCTGATTGGACCTTATATATTTGGTAATGGTGTAGATATCCACACCTGCTTCACCCGTCTCTGTTTCTTCATCATTGACTCTGATAACAATTCGAGCAGCCTCAACCAGTTCGACAACCCCACCCCTCTTAGCCACGACACAAACACCCGAGTCTCGTGCGACGACCCGTTCCATTCCAGTGCCAACCAGGGGCTTTTCCGACCTGAGTGTTGGTACGGCCTGCCGTTGCATATTGGAGCCCATCAGCGCTCTGTTAGCATCATCATGTTCAAGGAATGGAATAAGAGAAGCAGCCACCGATACGATCTGCTGTGGCGATACATCCATGAAATTCACGCTTTCTTTCGGCATCTTGGTGAATTCACCCTGGTGCCGAACTTCAACCAGGTCATCAACCAGAACCCCATTTTTATCCAATTTTGCACTCGCCTGGGCAATGACATAGTCCGACTCAATAATTGCAGAAAGATACTCAATCTGATCTGTTACCTTACTATCGACAACACGACGATATGGGCTTTCCAGAAAACCGTAAGAATTGGTTTTGGCGTATGTCGCCAGTGAATTAATCAATCCAATATTGGGTCCTTCAGGTGTTTCAATGGGACATACCCGACCGTAATGCGTCGCATGAACATCCCGGACTTCAAACCCTGCTCGTTCCCGAGTCAGTCCACCGGGTCCCAATGCTGAAACTCTTCGCTTGTGGGTCACTTCTGACAACGGATTATTCTGGTCCATAAACTGGGATAATTGAGCCGAGCCGAAAAATTCTTTCACCGCAGCAGCCACTGGTTTGGCATTTATCAGGTCCTGTGGCATAAGACCTTCCGACTCCGCAATGCTCAACCTTTCCTTGACAGCCCGTTCCACACGGATCAATCCGAGACGAAAGGCGTTTTCAGCCATTTCACCCACGGACCGGACCCGACGATTTCCAAGATGATCGATATCATCAACCACGTCCTTACCATTGCGAATTGAAATCAGACATTTCATGACATCAATTATATCCTGATTGCTCAGGATACCTTCCCCTTCCTCTTCGGGTCGGCCGAGACGTCTGTTAAATTTCATTCGACCAACCACGGTCAGATCGTATCTCTCTGGTGAGAAAAACAGATTGGTAAAGAGATTTTCGGCTGCCTCCTTAGTGGGCGGCTCTCCCGGTCGCATCATGCGGTATATTTCTACTAACGCTTCCAGTCGGTTGCGCGTACTATCAATTCTCAGGGTGTCGGAAATAAAGGCACCGCAGTCCAGATCATTCGTGTAGATTGTTTCAAACTCTGTTACCTTGGCCTCAGACAACTGAGCTAGAATCTCGGGCGTAACAGGGGTATTACATTCGACCAGAATCTCACCACTTTCCTCATCGATGATGTCTTTAGCCAGCACATGATCACAGACAAAATCCTCTGGAACTTCAAGTTCACTGATCCTGGTTTTTTCCAGATCACGGATATGTCGCGCAGTGATTCTGGTACCTTCTTCTACAATCACTTTGCCTCTCTTGGCTTTTATATCAAATCTGGCTGTTTCCCCTCGCAAACGCGATGCAACCAGCTTGAACGAGTAAGAATCACCCTTTATATAAAAAGTATCGGTATCGAAGAACATGTCGAGAATTTCTTCGGAACTATAGCCCAATGCCCGAAGGAGAATTGTCGAAGGTAGTTTTCTTCGACGGTCAATTCTGACAAACAAAGCATCCTTTGGATCGAATTCAAGGTCCAGCCAGGACCCTCTCATCGGAATAACGCGGGCAGAGTACAAAAGCTTACCCGATGAATGTGTCTTGCCCTTGTCATGATCAAAAAACACGCCCGGCGAGCGGTGCAACTGGGAAACGATCACACGTTCGATTCCGTTGATAATAAAAGTGCCATTTTCAGTCATGAGTGGGATTTCACCCATGTAAACTTCCTGTTCCTTTATATCCTTTATCGTCTTGTTGGAGGACTCTTTATCGTAAATAATGAGTCTGACCTTCACCCTTAATGGCGCAGCATAGGTAACACTTCTTAGCTGGCATTCCTTGACCGTGAATAGAGGCTTATCGAGACGATAACTGACATACTCCAATGCAGCGTTACCAGAATAGCTGACAATTGGAAACACTGATTTGAAAGCAGCATGCAGCCCCTTGTTAATACGCTCTGGTTTTGAAACGCTTTCCTGTATAAATTCCCTGTATGATTCAACTTGAATTGCCAACAGATAGGGTATATCCATAACCCTGGGCAGTTTGCCGAAATCTTTACGTATGCGTTTCTTTTCTGTGTACGAATAGGCCATCAGCGCCTCCGGGCTTGATAGTGGTTGAAGTCAGTCCCAGTACTGCCTTCGCGCATTTCTTGCGAGCGAAAAAAGGCCGGACAGTAAATCCTGCCAGCCTTTTTCAAGGGATTACACCAATTTGGATCTTCGGTAATCTCAAAGATTACTTTATCTCCGCACTTGCACCAGCTTCTTCGAGCTGATTTTTTAATTCTTCAGCTTCTTCCCTGGTCACACCCTCTTTCACTGGTGACGGGGCGTCATCGACTACAGCCTTCGCTTCTTTCAGACCAAGGCCTGTTATCGCACGCACAACTTTGATCGCACTTACTTTTTTCTCACCCGCAGCAGTTATGATAACATCAAATTCTGTCTGCTCCTCTTCTGCATCTGCAGTATCATCATCTGCGGCAGGAGCAACTGCAACAGCCGCTGCTGCCGATACTCCAAATTTCTCTTCCATAGCTTCAACGAGTTCAACAACATCCATGATGCTCATCTCTGCTATAGCATTCAATATATCATCTTTGGACAATGCCATTAGTCCTATCTCCTGAATCAATCATGTTATATACAATAAAATTAGGCGGTCTGTTTTTGGTCTCTGACAGCAGCGACTACTCGAGTTACCTTTGCAGGAACTTCTTTCATCGTGCGCGCCAGTTTGGTTATTGGTGCAAGCATCACAGACATCAATATGGAAATTGCCTGATCTCTGGTAGGCAGTTTCGCAAGCACATCAATCTGGGCAGCTTCCAGCAATTTTCCACCAACACAAAGTGCCTTGATCTCAAAATTTTTATTCTCCTTCGCAAAATCTTTGAAGACTCTGGCGCCTGCGCCAGGATCTTCTACGGAGAAAGCAATAATGTTGGGTCCAAGAAGCACTTCATTCATGCATTCAAAATCGGTACCTTCAAAAGCGCGCTTAGCCAGGGTATTTCTAACTACCCTAACCTGAACACCCTCATCGCGAGCACGATTTCGCAAAGTGGTTATGTCAACCACAGAGACACCTCGATAATCTGCCATAACCGCAGATAACGATTTGCTTGCAGTTTCATTAACCTCCGCAATAATCGCCTTTTTATCTTCAAGTCCCAGTGCCACAAGTAATACTCCTGTGTAGACTTATTGATATTACCGATTCGATAATCGAAACGGTTTCCTTACGGTCACAAGATTCAGGAATCTGAATCGGGATCACCGTCTGCGCAGGACATTAAGCTAATGAACACAATAACTCTGTTCAGGTTAGCACCTGCGGTCTTTGACGAGTTCTGGAAAACCAGAAACCCCAAAGTTCTATTAGCCACCACAATCAGCAAGGAGCCGTTCATGGCGACTACGAATTAGTTAGTTCCTGTCCGGATGCGGCCCACCGGATGCGGCCCACCGGATGCGGCCCACGGAAACTGACAAAATTGGCTAATATTCACTATACTTTTAAATCGTTCGTTTTATAAATCAACCACTTAATAAGAAACTAACCGCCCTATGCCCGGAATCCGGACACGAACTGGTTAATCAAAAATCCAGTGAAGATTGATCGATGGGAATCCCTGCTCCCATCGTTGTCGAAAGCACCACTTTCTGTATGAAGATGCCTTTAGCTGAAGCCGGTTTAGCCTTTTTCAAGTCACTCAGCAAGGCTTCGGCGTTCTCTTTAATCGCGCCAGTGGCAAAACCAATTTTACCAATTCCACCGTGAATGATGCCATTCTTGTCAGTTCTATATCGTACCTGGCCCGCCTTGGCATTTTTTACTGCAGTCGCTACATCCGGTGTTACGGTACCCAGTCTTGGATTGGGCATCAGTCCTCTGGGACCAAGAATCTGTCCCAGTTTTCCCACTACCCGCATCGCATCTGGCGTCGCGATCGCAACGTCGAAATCCAGATTACCCGCCTGGATCTTCTCAGCCAGGTCATCAAGCCCCACCAGATCAGCACCCGCTTTTTCGGCTTCCTCAGCTTTATCACCTTGAGCAAACACAGCGACGCGAACATCCTTTCCTGTACCATTCGGGAGTAAGGTTGCGCCTCTCACAACCTGGTCGGATTTCCGTGGATCCACACCCAGATTAATACTGATATCAATACTCTCTTTGAATTTCACGCTGGAGAGTTCATTGAGTAAAGTCACCGCTTCATCGATTGGATAAAATTTGCCTTGCTCAATCTTTTCCCGAAATGCACGAACGCGTTTTGATACCCTGGCCATTACACACCCTCCACTTCAATACCTGCACTACGAGCACTACCCGCAATGGTGCGTACGGCTGCGTCCATATCTGCCGCAGTCAAGTCAGGCATCTTCTGATTTACGATTTCTTCAAGCTGAGCGCGATTAACCTTGCCCACCTTATTTGAATTTGGCTCGCCACTACCTTTGCTTATACCTGCAGCCTTGCGCAGAAGCACTGATGCGGGTGGTGTTTTCGTAATATAGGTAAAACTTTTATCGGCATAAACCGTAACCACAACGGGTATAGGTAATCCGGGTTCCATACTCTGAGTCTGCGCATTGAATGCTTTGCAAAACTCCATGATGTTTACACCATGTTGCCCCAAAGCAGGTCCAACAGGTGGACTTGGATTTGCCTGGCCTGCAGGTACCTGCAGTTTTATATAGGCGTCTATCTTTTTTGCCATCTAAACGTCCTCATGGGTTCAAACCCTGATGTCTGAAAGGACATAGCACTTTCAGCATCAGGTCCCCTGTTAATGGATAGGTCTCGAACAGTCTGGTTTGAGACATCTGATTCTTTCTGCAGTTCTACCCCTTTTCTACCTGATCGAACGCAAGTTCCACAGGAGTGGAGCGTCCAAATATCGTCACCGCGACATGCAGACGGTTCTTCTCATAATTAACCTCTTCCACAACTCCACTAAAGTCATTGAAAGGTCCGTCAATCACTCGTACCAATTCGCCTGGCTCAAATACGGTTTTCGGTGTGACATGTTCACTACTGACCTGAATTCTTTGCAGTATCACATCAGCTTCTGCTTCTGAAATGGGTGCTGGTGAGTCCGCTTTCCCACCTATAAAACCGAGCACCTTGGGTGTTTCCTTAACGAGATGCCAGGTCTCATCATCCAGTTCCATTTGAACCAGCACATAGCCTGGGAAGAACTTTCTTTCACTGCGACGTTTCTTACCCGCTCGCATTTCCACGACTTCTTCAGTTGGCACGAGTACTTCACCAAATCTGTCGCTGAAATCGGACAATTCAATTCTTTCGACGAGGGCTCGCATTACCTGTTTTTCGAATCCGGAATATGCATGTACTACATACCAGTGTTTAGACAAAATCGTTTCTCCTATCCAATAACACCCTTCACTACCCAACTCACACTAGAATCGAGCAGCCAGAGTATAAAGGCGACAAATATCACGACCGCAACCACAATAAATGTGGTTTGTATTGTTTCCTGGCGAGTTGGCCAAACGACTTTTCTAATCTCAACACGCGACTCTTTTGCAAGTTCCCAGGTTGCATTTCCCAAAGCAGTTTGCAACATGATGGTCACTGCGACGACCAACAAAACAATACCGGCAAGGGCTCGGTATAGGACAGGTTCGGTTGCAAAAAGAGAGTTTGTGTATACTCCGCCCAGAATGATAGCGACAATCAATAACCATTTGGCGTTATCCAATCTGAATACCTGGTTTTCTACTTTGCTACTCATGCTGTCGGTGCACCTTTGCGTGGGGGCTTTAATCTAAATTTTCTGATTCATCGATGGCAGGCCAGGAGGGAATCGAACCCCCAACCTGCGGTTTTGGAGACCGCTGCTCTGCCAATTGAGCTACTGGCCTTCGACTTGCAGAATGCAGCCTTGTTCCGGCATCCTCTATTGTTGATCTATTCGGTTATTGACGTTACCACGCCAGCGCCTACGGTACGACCGCCTTCCCGAATCGCAAAACGCAGTCCTT
>JASJXV010000082.1 GCA_030123805.1 Gammaproteobacteria bacterium | reverse complement strand
CGGGCTTGGCGAAGCAAATAACGAGAGCCAGAAACAAATCCCTGCACTATTGAAACCACCTGCATCGATTTTCAACTAGCAAAAAATATAAATTCATATAGAATCAACGGGGCTTCGTTGGACCGTGAGTTCATCACAGATTATCTTCAACTGTCACAGGTCTTGTCGCAAGGCTTAAAGAGTTAAACACCCATGCTTACGGTGATCTCGCCCGCCAAAACCCTTGACTTTGTTACACCCTCAACCACGAGCAAGCACACCCACCCGGATTTTCTGGATCATTCCAGTGAGCTGATCAAGATACTGAAACAACACCCGCCAAAGAAATTGAAACAGCTGATGAAAATCAGCGATAAGCTGGCAGAACTTAATGCCCAGAGATTTCGCGATTGGCATCTGCCTTTTACCCGGGAAAACGCCAAACAGGCAATTCTTGCATTTAAGGGGGAGGTTTATCTGGGTCTTGAAGCCGAGGATCTCAACACCCGGGATCTGAATTTTGCGCAGAAACATCTGCGCATACTTTCCGGATTGTATGGCCTGCTAAAACCATTGGATCTGATTCAACCTTACCGATTGGAGATGGGCGCCAAACTCAAAAATCAGGCTGGCGATGACCTCTACCAATTCTGGGGCAATCATCTATCCGCCTCTATCGAGAAGGAATTGACATCTCACAACAGCCGTGTTCTGGTAAATCTGGCATCGCTGGAATATTTCAAGTCCCTGAATGGACACAACCTCTCTGCCAGAGTCATTAATCCTGTTTTCAAGGATTACAGCAATGGCAGTTATCGGGTTCTGAGTTTTTTCGCCAAGAAAGCCAGGGGATTTATGGCAAATTACATAATCAGAAATCGAATTAACCAGGCTGAAGACCTCAAAGCATTTAAAACTGACGGTTACAAATACAACAAGACTCTCTCAAATGAGGACCAGTGGGTGTTCACGCGTAAACCTGCGATTCGTTAGCGGAGGCGTTTGCGCCATGGCGGAAAGGACGCACAGCGCAAATGCCTCTAAATGGGGATTTTCGTATGTCGACAGCTAACACTATGCGAATCTTTCTCTTTGCTCTATGCCTTTGCCTGCAATTTCTTACGGCATATGCAGAAAACCAACCCCAACAGAAAACACAGATCTGGGAAGATGGCACAAAATACCAGGGATCGGTGGTAAATGGCAAAAGACACGGCAAGGGCACTATCACCTGGCCGGATGGTAGTCGCTATGTAGGATATTTTAAAAACGACCTGCGTAACGGTCCCGGAACAATGACTTTGCCTGACGGTACTGTCTACAGCGGCTATTTCGTGGACGATAAACTTACCGATCCCCCCTCGCACGAAGCAGAAACTGCAGCGGAGACCTTGCAGGGCAACCCGCCAGTACTGGCTGATCTTTTCCCACCTGTAACCGAGTTGACCGACGAAATTGCAGAGCAGCTGCGGAATACGCTCGATATGTGGGCTGCAGCCTGGTCTGAAAAAAATGCTGAACAATATCTGGCTAACTATGCTGCGGATTTTAAGGTTCCCGGAAAACTGTCCAGAAGGCAATGGGAAATTTTCCGGCGTGGTCGACTAAGGCGACCGTCACGTATCAATGTGACTGTGCAACTTAATTCTCTTGCGTTAACTGAGCCAAATATTGTAGAGATTCGCATCAGACAGATTTATAAATCCAATTTGCATAACGATACGATTAACAAACTATTAAGGATGAAACGAACGGATGAGGGCGATTGGAAAATCCTCTCCGAGCTTGTAGTTAAATAAAGGGTATCGTCCCACTGCTGTCCCACAATATTCGCTGCACTCTACTCTGGCATCCTCGCACTCTATAAGTAATACTGCCACATTCCTAAATTCGCATAAAAGAGCTATCCATGTCTGAAAAAGAGATTCCCGTACCTGTGCCAGCGGCAACAATACTTATACTCCGCGACTCCCCCGACGGCATGGAAGTATTTATGGTCGTGCGCCATCATCAAATTGACTTTGCATCAGGGGCCCTGGTATTCCCGGGGGGAAAGGTCGCCGCAGGTGATGAGGCCGTACGGGATCGATGCACTGGCGCGCAACATCTGGATGACACACAATTCTCATTGCAGGTGGCCGCTATCAGAGAAGCATTTGAGGAATGCGGAATTCTTCTGGCCGCTGAAAGAGGCAGTCAGGATCTGATAAAGGGTGCAAGACTGGCAACTCTGGACCACTACCAGGTACCGCTGAGTAAGGGTGAAATGACTATCGGTGAATTCCTTGAAAAGGAAGATCT
Source organism: Gammaproteobacteria bacterium (assembly GCA_030123805.1). Taxonomy (GTDB): domain Bacteria; phylum Pseudomonadota; class Gammaproteobacteria; order Pseudomonadales; family Azotimanducaceae; genus JASJXV01. The sequence goes on along the minus strand of JASJXV010000082.1, from coordinate 13,660 downwards.
GGTGCTGCAACTGGATCGGCTGCATCATTTTGCCCACTGGATTACTCCCGAAATGATGCCAAAGCGATTTGACACACATTTTTACCTGGCTATTGCACCGGCGGACCATATAGCCGTTCATGATGGCCATGAGTCCGTCGATTCTGTCTGGATTAAACCGGAGCAGGCTCTGCAGGAAGCTCAAGCCGGCAAACGTACAATCATTTTTCCGACTCGACTCAACATTGAAATGCTGGCGAGAAGTCAATCGGTAGCAGAAGCACTAAAAGATGCGGCGAACAGAGACATTGTAACTGTCACGCCATGGACAGAAAAAAGACAGGCAGGTGTGTACCTCTGCATCCAGCCTGAAGCGGGTTATGCAGTATCTGAAGAGAAAATGGAAGGTCAACCGGCTTAGACCGCCTGGATCTTACGTTCCTCAACAGTCGTTATGGCGCTACCGGATACCGGTTGTACAGGAATCACTGGATAGTGAATGCCTGCCATCTTCTGTGCCACCCGGACCAACTGACAACTATAACCAAACTCGTTGTCATACCAGACATAAAGAATAACACTTTTCCCAGCCACTATGGTTGCATATGAATCAATAATTCCGGCATGACGATTACCAATAAAATCACTGGATACAACTTCTGATGAAACTGTGTAATCAATCTGACGCTGCAGTACTGAATTAAGCGACACGTCGCGTAAAAAATCGTTTACTTCATCCCGGCTTGTTTCTCTCTCCACAGTCAGATTCAGTATTGCCATGGAGACGTTAGCCACCGGAACTCTGATTGCACTACCCGTCAACTTGCCTTTAAGTTCCGGCAACAACAGCCCGACTGATTTGGTTGCTCCTGAGGACGTCAGCACCATGTTAAGCGCGGCACTCCGACCACGACGATCTTTTGGATGATCGTTGTCCACCAGATTTTGATCGTTAGTATACGCGTGCACCGTTTCCATGTGACCATTAACTATTCCGAACTTCTCATGCATGCATTTTAGTACGGGCACAATGGCATTTGTAGTACACGAAGCTGCTGCAATGATGTTATCATCAGGGGTTATCTCGTTAGAGTTAATGCCTGAAACAACATTTTTAACATCATCCTTGGCAGAAGCTGTCAGGAGTACTTTAGAAGCTCCTCTGGCTTTCAGATGACGCGACAAACCTGCCCTGTCCTTGAACATGCCAGTGCTATCAATGATCATGGCGTCGTCAATTCCGTAATCTGTATAATCAATTTCCTCGGGACTATTCGCATAGATAATACGGATGACGTTACCGTTACAGATCAGCGAATTACTTTCTTCATCCACTCGGATGGTGCCGTTGAAGGGACCGTGAATCGAATCCCTGCGCAACAAACTTCCCCGCTGGGAAAGATCCCTTTCCGGATTCTCCGGTGGCCTCAAAACGACCCCTTTCAACACCAACTGGTGACCGGCACCGGTTTTCTCAATCAGCAGTCTGGCCACGAGTCGACCGACACGACCAAAACCGTAAATCACCACATCTCTTGGCTTGGGTATGGGCGGGGCATAATTGCCTATAACAGGGGCACATGTTTTTCGTGCATACTCTGCAACCGATAGTCCTTCATCATCCGCCATATAGCGGGATGTGAGCTTACCCAAATCAAGATGAACGGGTCCAAGATCCAACTTGGCAATGGTTTCCAACATTGGATAGGTCTCAAATTCGGACAATTCGTTTTGTTCGATCTGACGAACAAAACGGTGAATCTTCATGATTTCAATCACAGATTCATTGACCAGCGGTTTGCCATGGATATAGATCACCACATTGCGCCGATAGAGATTTCCAATCAGGGGAATCATTCCCTCAGCAAGTGCTTCACGCTCTTTCCAATCAGCAAAAACGCTTTCCAATCCCGGTTTGGTCACTAATCAATCCTCGTTTACTTACGGTGCTCTTGGGGGGGGGTAAATTTAATGCGCGTATTATCGAAGTTTGGCCTGTTCAAAGCAATGGGTTATGCCCCATGAGTCAAGAAAAGTCTAAAAACAAGCGAATCCGAATTTCGAAGGGAACTACTCGCGCCGAGACAAATACAGCAGTCCCGCGGCCTGATCCACGCTGAAGCGATAGTGCTGCAGATAATTCATCCCCAACAATCCATCCGCATCAGCGCCAAGATCAAGCGGCATCGAACCCACAAACAGATCTGTCTCAATAGTCGATTCGATTGCAAGATTCTGTATGCGTACAATTGGCGCCCGAATGATGCCATTGGCCGTTCTGAAATACTCTCTGTTCGCTTGATCTAACCTGTAACCCGCCCGCCGTAGAACATCAGGTTCCACAACAGTCATCGCAGCGCCGGTATCCAGCAACAAACGTAACGGGTAATGCCCATCTAAAACGGCTGTCACGATCAACCGCGAACCACTGACCTCTAATGGTATGACCTCGGCTGAATTTCTCATCTGATCTTTCTCTTGCTGCATTTTTTCCAACAGCTGGCGTGCTTTACTGCCCAAAATCCGATCATTCTGAATCTGCAGCAGTGCGCCGATAGAGCCGTCCACATCACCGAGTTCCTGTCTTATATGCGCCAACTGCATGTAATAGGCGCCTTGTTCGGGTTCCTGAACAAGTAGCGTTTGATAAAAGTAATCCAACGCATCCAATTTACCTTCGGAACGCAGCGCTCGCTCCTGCTTCAAGACCGTCTCAAGCAACAATTGGCGAATCAGTTTTTCATCCGATTCCGAGATATCAAATATTCTGGCCGCATAAAGACTGGAGATAGCTGCCACGTAATCCGCTTGTAAGGCCTGGCACCTGGCCTGAAGCAACAATCCTGTTGCCGTCCGCTCAAATTGTTGCAAGTAAAAGTTGAATAATCGGAGCTGTTGAGCACACCTGCCCTGCTCCATGAGTTGAGCAGCTCTGCGATAAAGGTATGTTCGCATGGTTTCATGATCCGCTGCAGACAGACCCTGCATTCCCGCAACGGCTGCTGCAAAGCGATTCGTGTCAAACAGTTTTTGTAGTTGTTTCAGGTGGGTTGAGTCAGGTGCTTCAAATTGCGCCGGTTGGGTCGCCATTTTGAATTCAGCATCTCTGTGGCCGTCATAATCTCGGACAGCCCAGCCAATAGCGACTCCCAGCACAAATATGCCCAGCACCAGCAATGTCTTAAGTATTGATCCCATAGAATCAGCCAGTTCTTACTGACGCATTAGCTTAGCAGCAGTTCCCGCAGGGTAACATGACTCTTAACATAATCCAGACGCTCTGCGTCGGAGCGCCCAGGGATGGGTTTACCGCGTGTCCTGATAAGAAGATAACTCACTCCCGCCGGTAGCACGATGGTGAGAGAGATCACGTCTCGAATCTACACATCCCGTCAAATTCCGCACATCTGCAGCTCTATACTAGTAGTCCTTCAAGGTAATATTGGTGGGGCAGCAGTGACCCCAGCGCTTGTATTCTAACCGGGAAAGCGTAACCTTCGCGTTCTCTAAATTCAGGATACCTGCGATGGATCCAATCACGCTAACAGATTCCGTTTTGCAATTAAAAGCAGGCGACAAGCAGACCTGGTCAGGCATGTTCGGAAGTGCTGCCGGACTCGCTGTGGCCAATTGCGCTCTAAAGTATGACGGCTTCTGTTTAATGATCACTGCCGATACCCAGGAAGCGGAAAGGCTCACGGATGAATTGAAGTTTTTTTTGCACAATGCCATCCCGGTGACGCATTTCCCTGATTGGGAAACCCTTGCCTACGACAGTTTCTCACCCCATCAGGATATCATATCCGATCGCCTGGCCATCCTGAACAAGATGGTGACATCGCGACAAGGCATCGTCGTCGTGCCTGTGACCACACTGATGCATCGCCTGGCACCCAGGCAATTTCTGATTGGTCATAGCCTGGTACTGGATAAAGGTCAGCCATTTGATATTAACGCCATGCGGATCAAGTTGCAGGCTGCCGCCTATAGTTGTGTTGAAACAGTTTACGAGCATGGGGAATATGCCATTCGCGGCTCTATCATGGATATTTTCCCGATGGGGTCCAATCTGCCTTATCGAATTGATCTACTTGACGATGAGATAGATTCGTTAAGGACCTTTGATCCCGAAACCCAGATCTCCATCGACCAGGTAGAGCGAATTGATCTGCTGCCCGCGCGGGAATTCCCCCTGGATAAACAAGCAATCAGCGATTTCAGAGACAGATGGCATCAATCCTTTGATGTCGATCCCCGCGTCTGCCCAATTTATCAGGATGTGAGCAGTGGACTGGCCTCTGCCGGAGTTGAATATTACCTGCCTTTATTCTACGACCGACTGGAAACGCTGATCGACTATCTGCCGCAAAACACCCTGATCTTCGCTGATCAGGGTATGCAGGATCAGGGAGTCTACGCTAGTGCAGGACATTTCTATCAGGACGTCCTCGCAAGATACGAAAATCTGCGCCACGATATCGAACGCCCTCTGTTGCCACCGGCACAACTTTTTATACCCGTGGATGAGCTATTCGGTCTGCTTAAGCAGTTCCCCAGGATTGATATCACACGAGAAAGTAACACTATCACAAGTGAGCGAATTGCCAGCGAGAATAGGCAGCAGACAGATGCGGCTATCCAGGAATTGCCAGATCTGACAATCAACGACCGCAGCCGACAACCGTTAAAAAATCTGCAACAGTTTCTGCACAAAAATATTGGTAACCTGTTGATATGTGCGGAAACCGCGGGACGCCGGGAAGTTATTCTGGAACTGTTTAGAAACAACAAAATAAGCATCAAGAACATCGCTTCCTGGCCGGAGTTTATGCGGACTGAACCTGAGACCAGCAACAATCTCTTTATCACCATTGCACCTTTGTCGCGAGGACTCTGGCTACTCGATGGCCGTGTTGCTCTTATTACTGAACCGGATCTGTTTGGCGATCGGGTTTTACAACAACGAAGACGTGACAAACTCAAACAGTCCGCAACCGACCTGGTTATTAAAAGCCTGACTGAATTGAGTATTGGTGCGTCCGTGGTTCACATCGATCATGGTGTCGGCAAGTATCTGGGCCTGCAAACACTGACCACTGAAGATCAAACCAATGAGTTCCTTACAGTGGAATATCAGGATGGCGCGAAACTCTATGTTCCCGTGTCGTCACTGCACCTGATATCCAGGCACTCGGGAACCGAAAATGCCCCGGCTCCTCTGGATCGACTCGGCAGTGATAGTTGGCAGAAAGCCAAGCGTAAGGCCGTGGAGAAAATACATGATGTGGCTGCCGAGCTGCTAAGTATCTATGCCCGCAGGGAAGCCAAACCAGGATATGCCTTCCCGGCGCCAGACAGCAGTTACCATGAATTTGCTGCCAGTTTTCCGTTCGAAGAAACACCGGATCAGGAACAGGCGATCGAACAGGTTATCAGCGATATGATCCAGCCCCGGGCTATGGATAGACTCGTCTGTGGCGATGTCGGCTTCGGTAAGACCGAGGTGGCCATGCGGGCTTCATTTCTGGCGGTCCAGGGTAACAAGCAGGTAGCCATTCTGGTACCCACTACCTTGTTGGCTCAACAGCACTTTCAAACTTTTAGCGACAGGTTTGCCGAATGCCCGGTATCCATTGAAGTAATTTCCAGATTCAGAACCAAAAAAGAACAGGCAGAGATCAGGAAAAAGTGCATTGCAGGGACCGTCGACATCGTCATCGGTACGCATGCCCTGATTCAGGATGGGCTGCACTTTAAAGATCTGGGATTGCTGATAATCGATGAGGAACACCGGTTTGGCGTCAAGCAAAAAGATAAATTGAAGTCGCTCAGATCTGAAGTCGATATCCTGACCCTGACAGCCACTCCCATTCCCAGAACACTGCATATGGCGATGGCAGGTATGCGAGACCTGTCCATCATTGCCACACCTCCGGCAAAAAGATTGTCGATAAACACATTTGTGAGACAACATCAGGATGGGCTGATTCGGGAAGCAATTCAACGGGAATTACTTAGAGGTGGCCAGGTTTATTACCTTCACAACGAAGTAAAAACCATTCAGAACACGGCCAAAAAACTACTTGAGCAGGTACCTGAAGCGCGTATTGCCATTGGCCATGGACAGATGCGTGAAAGAGAATTGGAACGTGTCATGTCAGACTTCTATCATAAACGCACCAATGTGCTGGTTTGCACCACAATCATCGAAACCGGAATCGATGTACCCAGCGCAAACACGATCATCATGGATCGTGCCGACAAATTCGGCCTGGCGCAAATCCACCAACTCAGAGGACGCGTAGGTCGTTCTCATCACCAGGCATATGCCTGGTTGCTGACCCCGCACAAAAACGCCATGACAGCGGACTCTGTGAAAAGGTTGGAAGCCATCGCCAAAGCAGACGCACTGGGTTCAGGTTTTCTCCTCGCCACACATGATCTGGAAATCAGGGGTGCCGGAGAACTACTGGGTGATGAACAAACCGGTCATATTCAGAAGATTGGCTTTACACTATTCATGGAGATGCTGGATCGCGCAGTAAAAGCCATTCAGGACGGCAAAACCCCCAATCTGGATCGACCTCTAAGAGAGGGTACTGAGGTCAATATGCACCTGCCTGCACTGATCCCGGAAGATTACCTGACCGATGTGCACAATCGCCTCATACTTTATAAGAGAATCGCAAACGCGGAGAACGGCAAAAGTTTGAGAGAACTTCAGGTGGAGATGATCGATCGATTCGGCCTTCTGCCGGAAGCCGCCAGGAACCTGTTCAGAGTTACTGAACTTAAACTCAAGGCAGAGCAACTGGGTGTAAAAAAACTCGATGCCGGGCCGCATGGTGGCCGCATCGAATTCACTCAGGAAACACAGGTAGATCCTTTTACAGTGGTCAATCTTGTACAATCAGAACCACACCGGTATCGTCTCACCGGTTCAAACCAGTTACGGTTTGACGAGAAAATGGAAAATGTCGATACTCGCTTTAACAAAGTTCATCGCTTGCTCGACCGTCTTCTGGAGGGCGATAAGGTTGCCAAAGCGAGTAGTTAAGTAAACGCTGATTAAACTGAAAATATTGCCCATGGGAATCGACGCGATCATAGCCAGATTGAGACCAATATCGGCTCTGTGTTGCTTGCTGTTTATGCCTGGCTTGATCTCCGCTGAGGGAGATGAAGCAACGCAAGCAACCTGGTATCAGATCGAGTTAATCGTATTTTCCAATCAGCGTGAGAGCTCATCTGGCGAACTGTGGCCCGCTCAGACACTGCAATATCCGGCAAAGATGTTGAGCATCGGGCCAACCCTTGACGAACAATTGTCACCCCGGAATCTGATCCAGTTAAAAATCCTGCAAGGCGGGCAACAGCTACCGGAAACAACAACGGAAATCATTGGTATCGAAGCGCGCAATGCGGAATTTTTGTTCGACGATCCAGGCCTGAGAGCCCCTGACAGATCGAAACCGGGTCGCAGCGGCGGTCTGCTGGAAGAAGACCTTCCGGTGGGACTGATACGTGAACGACCCGTTGAGATGGATACCCGGTTAGCCGATGCCAGCGTCGGTGCACCGGACACAGTTGAGGAAGAGGATATTCAACTGCCCGATCTGGGTCTGCTATTCCAGGAAAATCCACTGCACCAGGCCTTCCGTACCTTGCCGCGCAAGGAATTCGCACTCGACATTCTGGCCAGGCGTATCGACAGATCACCCTATTATCACCTGCTTTATCATTCAGCCTGGCGCCAACCTGTGCAGTCCATGGATAAGGCAATACCTGTTTTGTTGCAAGCCGGGAATCAATATGATGACTATTCTGAACTGGACGGCTTCATCACCATCAGCCGGGCCAGATACCTGCATATTGATACCGATCTGTGGTTTACAACCTTCAGCCCCAGAAGTGGACAGGCGTCGATAGTAATGCCAGATAAAACCCTCCACTATCCTCAGTCAGATAGAGAGCTGTTGCGGCAATATCCTGACATCCACCTATTTGAGTCCAGGCGCAATAACTACTTTCCGGTGCAAACTTATCGAATGGTGCAGTCGAGAAGAATGCGCAGTTCCACCCTGCACTACCTGGATCACCCGGCATTTAGTTTGTTGATCAGGATAGATAAGTTCAGCTTTCCTGAAGATGAATCATTCTAGGAGGCGGTCCGAGATGCCGGACAGCCTCCCAGGGAAACTTTTTTCAGCCGCCTTGCAGAAAGTGCTTCAGTAACAAGCCAACTCTTTCTACGGAAACTTCCACAACAGCCCTGATTTCCTCCATGCTAATCGTATCGCCATCGATGCCCGCGGCCTTGTTCACGACCATGGAAATCCCGGCATAGGGAATATCCAATTCCCGCGCCAGGGCGGCCTCGGGCATAGCTGTCATTCCCACCACATCACAACCGTCTTTGGCCATGCGCCGTATCTCGGCTGCAGTTTCCAATCTGGGTCCCTGAGTACAGCCATACACACCGCTCGCAGCAAAACCGAACGCTTCATTTTGCTGCTTTAACTCAGTCGCTGAATCAATAAGGGATTGTCTAAGCTGCTCATCATAGGGATAACTAAAATCAATGTGCTCCACGTCAGCATCGAAAAAAGTGTGTTCCCGGCCATAAGAGTAGTCAATGATTTGATCAGGAATTACCAGATCGGCAAGTTCCAGATGTGCGGCAATAGACCCCACAGCATTAACGGCAATTATTTTTGTGACCTGGAGTTGTTGCAACGACCAGATATTGGCCCGATAATTTACTTTGTGTGGAGGCAGTTGATGTGAATTCCCATGTCGTGCAAGAAATACCACTGACCGACCGGCTATCCGGCCCAGTTCAAGATGTTGCGAAGGAGCGCCATAGGGTGTTTCTTCCGGGAGGACTATTTCACGATCTTCACCATCACCCAGACCACTGAGTTTATTCAGACCTGTGCCACCGATAAGGGCGATTAGTTCTGCCATTCGAGCCTACTTTTTTGTCGGCCTGGCAGGTTTTTTTGCATTTTTCGCTGCCTTGGCGGCTGCCGGAAGTTCTCGGGCAGCGATTCGATCAACCATACGCGACATGCAGCCCAGTGACATCAGGTGACAATAGATCCATGCCAGTTCTCCGGAGCGGAACAACTCAATGGCTTTATCGTCATCCAACTGCAGCAATTTTTTCTCATCCACAGCCAACAAACCGGTCAATGCAAATTGTTTTCCATCGACCAGATCTACCCTTGCATTTAAAGTCATCAGCAGATCATTTTCCTTTAACCGTTTCAGAAAGGTTTCCGTGCGTAAATATTGACGCTGATATTCCTCAAGAAATTCCATTGCCTTGATCAATAACTGGGTTGGCTCTCCTGTGTCCGAAAACAGGGCTTCACCATCACTGGCGTCAAATCCTGTGTATGATTCATCAATGCAAACTACCTGTTTCTGACTATCAGGCGCTGCCGCCAATACAAACGGGTACCGACGCACAAAGGCAGGGATGTATCTTGCATCCCAGGCATTATCATCGCCTACAAACAGATTCTCCTCATTCCTCAGCCCCAACAGGGCAACCGGGACAATTGACTCGCCTGCTCTTGCGAACACAATCGGATATTCTTTAGCCGCTTCGGTAAATTCAATGCCTGCCAGAATAACGGAATTGGTCTGTTTGGCAAAACAGTAGTCCCCACCAAGGGGAGTGATTTTTATGTCCTTATGAGTAACCTTGTTCAACGCAACAGGTTTATCGTAAAACAGAAGAGTTGACATGAGATGCCCTTTCCTGGTGATCGGTGTTTAACACAATTTATGCTGATCGTGCGGCCTGGAAAGTCTCGATCCACACAGATGGTTTGGCCGACACAGCGGATAGTCTACATCAGATCATTCCCCATCTGCCAGAGCTCCTTGAACGGCATATATCGCTGGCAAGTGTCTGAAGTACTCCTGGTAATCCATACCGAAGCCTATTAAATACGCATCCTCTACTTCCAACCCTATCAGATCAGGTCTCAATCCATTTACTTTACGATCATGCTTTTTATCCAGCAAAACGACTGAATAAACATCACTGGCGCCCTGATTCCGACAATATTCGACGATATTTAATAACGTCTGCCCTTCGTCAAATATATCATCAACCAATATCACTGACCGACCTTCGAGGGGTTGCTGCGGCTCTGCCCGCCAGTGGAGTTTTCCACCCCGAGTATTGCCTTTATAGCGACTTGTTTGCAAGTAATCTATGTTCGCATGAATTTTTACTTTCGACATCAGATGAGCCGTTAGCATCAAGCCGCCATTCATGATGCAGATCACAAGTGGTACCTTGCCCTGATATCTGATATCAATTTCACTGGCCATTCGAGTCGTCGTCTTATCTATCTCGTCGGCGCTGACTACCAGCCTGCTCTGCTGCAGGATTCTATTCAGATCAGTTTCATTCATATTCATGTCGCGACAAATCAATTCGACCAGCTACTCTTTACCAATCTGATCGATGTGTTGCTCCACAGGTCCAGGCGTATCCGGTGCAATATGCAGTGTTGATGTGGGGAAGGCAACTTCTGCACCGTGTCCTTCTATTATTTCCAGCACCTTCAATAAAACTCTTTGCTTGACACCATGAAACTCAACCCAATCTATCGTCTTGGTAAAAGTATAGATGAAGAAGTCCAGAGATGAGGGTGCAAATGCATTAAAATTTACCATCAAGGTGCGACTGGTATCTATCTCCGGGTTATTTTCCAACATATTTTTTACGTCTTCCACAATCTGCTGCATCCTTGGCGCATCTTCATAGCGTACGCCAATTGTCTCGTGAATTCGACGATTATGCATATTCGAGGGATTTTCCACGGAGATATTGGCGAATGTAGAGTTAGGCACATATAAAGGACGCTGATCAAAGGTCCGGATCAAGGTCAGTCGCCAGCCGATGCTCTCAACAGTACCCTCTATTTGCCGGTCCGGAGATCTTATCCAATCACCGACCTTAAACGGTTTGTCCAGATAGATCATCATCCCACCGAAAAAGTTGGCTAACAGATCCTGAGCAGCAAAACCTATCGCAATGCCTCCAATACCACCGAACGCAAGTACGCCAGAAATGCTAACGCCCAACGTCTGCAGTATCATTAATCCCACTGTGATAGTTACTGAAACACGCAACAGCTTGCCAACCATATTGACCGTTGTTTCATCTATATCATCCTGAATAAAATTGTGCTCGGCTCGACGGATAAAACCAGTGACGAATATTCCCAACAAGATGATGATGGCAACATAGCGTGCGGGATCTATGAAATCCCTTACAGCAGCATCCGATTCCTGCAGAACCACTTCTGCTGCCCAGGAGATACCTACCACCCAAATCAGCCAGCTGGCCGGTCTCTTTATGGAATGAACCAGTGCGTCATCCCAACTGTTGTGAGTCTGTTCCACTCGCACGGACAGGTGGGCAAAAAACTTGTTCGCAGCGATTTTAGCAGCCAGGGTCGCGAATACGATGAGAAACACGTTCAGAAAAATTGGATTCATAAATGCTGTGAATTGATTCAGAGTGTCCATAATATTCGTTACCTGCCTCCAGGGTATAAATGGGAATAATTGACAAGGATGTCTCTGACCCGAGACCTGGCCAAGTCTCCACAAATCAGGAATTTAAACCATCAAATTGACTTAATCTACCGGTCTTTTTTTCAGCCGTGCCAGGTTGTAACCCGGATTGATGGTGTTTTCAGGCAATTGCGTTGATTTCCGGGTAGCTTCCCTGAGGATCAATTCCCGGTCGGGTTTCGGTTCCGGGACATCAAAAAAGTCGTCGTACTCATAGGATTCGTAACTACTCATCATATCCTGGTATTGTGACTGCACTTTTAATATCCAGGCATCCTCGATTTGGCTGTTTTGAAACACTTCTCTGGCAACAGCGATCTCTGCTTGATTGACATACGGCCCCGTCATAACCCGGACCACCGATTCGCCATGGACTGTGAATTCACGCAATTCAGCAATCTGATTAAAGTTTTCCAGTATGCTGTCGACATGTTGCTGCGCATCCTCGTACTGATTGAAACTTCCCAGAACCAGATAAAGACTTTGCTCCCGGGTAATGGGTGAAGACAGATGCCTGATAAGGGTACTGTCCAGCTTCAGGTTCCATGGTGTATCGATTCCGGCATAACCTAATTGAAGGCCAAGTCGGGTCTGATCTTCTTTGTCCTCAAATTGACGGACCAGCAAACGATAATAAGTCGAATTATTAACATCGCTGACAGTGTAGACAATCTCAAGCCCCGTCTCCTGGCTGATTTTTTCACCCTTTTCCATGGCCACAGCCTGGTCGGCATAACTACCCAGTACCCAATACAGCCTGACCTGATCTTCCTCAGCATGAACCAGTGCAGAAAACAAACAGGTCAATAGAATCACGCCACGCGCCAGAAACAACCGATATTTCATACCTGACCCCAAAGATCAATGTAAAACAGGGCGATAGTCTACCATCGCGGATAAATATGGGCTATGAAATAGGATAAATATCGGCCATGCCGACATTTAGCGACTGCGATCCTAAAGGGAACTAAAGGGGTCGTCGAGTCGGGTCGGTCGGGTCGGTCGGATTAGCGCGCAGCGCGTAATCCGACTTCAGCTAGTCGTATCGACTTCAGCTGGTTCACAATGGCGAGCTAAAGTGGACGTTACCCTTTGATTTTTTAAGTATGGTAGCTGCTTCCATATCCGCTTACCTCTTGCGGTTTGCTTCGGTCTCTCGCGATTTGCTTTGCAATATTTACGCTTCTAAATCGCTCTCGCGGTTTGCTTCGCAAGTTCAATTTTCACCAAAGGTGAAAATATTGGTCGGCAGGTTTTTGCTTTAGCAAAATACCGAGAGACGCATGCCGCATACGGAAATATTGCTTTGCAATATTTACGCTTCCTGTATATAATCACAGTATATGTATATATACACATGGGCATTTTTACAGTAATTCACATACTTAAGCAAACTGATCAGAGAAGAAAATACGATGATTAAACTCACATTGCGCCAAAGTGAAGTGCTGGACTTCATCAAGTACTACATCGAAGATACCGGTTATCCGCCAACTCGCGCTGATATTGCCAAGGAACTGGGTTTCAAATCAGCCAATGCATCGGAAGAACATCTCAAAGCATTAGCACGAAAGGGTGCAATCGAAATGATACCCGGTGCTTCGAGAGGCATCCGACTGCCTAATGATGAAGGCATCCCTATTGTTGGTCGCGTCGCTGCGGGTGAACCAATACTTGCCGAGGAGCATATTGAGGACTACTGTGAAATTTCCTCTAATTTTTTCCGCCCCAAAGCTGACTACCTGTTAGTGGTACGAGGGGATAGTATGAAAGATTGCGGAATCCTTGATGGCGATCTGTTGGCCGTACATCGAACTACTAACGTCAACAATGGAGATATTATTGTTGCAAGGATCCATGATGAAGTAACGGTCAAACGTCTCAAACGTCACAGAAGCAAATTCCTGGTTTCACTCCTGCCGGAGAACGTTGCTTATGACCCCATTGAGATAGATCTCAGAGAAGAGGAATTGGTCATCGAAGGCCTGGGCGTGGGTATTCTTAGACATTAAGTTCATATTTGACGAAGTTAAATATGGACGTCGGCAGCTGTTTGCGAAGCAAATCGCGAGAGACA
>JASJXV010000081.1 GCA_030123805.1 Gammaproteobacteria bacterium | reverse complement strand
GGATGAAGTGGAAAAAGCGCACCCTGATGTGTTTAATATGCTGTTGCAGATCCTGGAAGATGGGCAGCTGACCGATGCTCAAGGGCGTACCATTTCGTTTCGTAATACCATACTGATTGGTACCTCAAACCTGGGTACTGAGGCACTGTCGCCGGACAAACGACCCATTGGCTTTGTGCAGTCGGAAACTCCGGACTACAGGGAAGCGCAGCAACTGGTCATGCACGAGGTGAAAAAGTTCTTTCAACCGGAATTCCTGAATCGGTTGGATGACATCATTGTATTTCACTATCTGGAAAAGGAGCATATCCAGCAGATTGCCCGCATGTTTATAGATAATGTGAAGAAGCACATGCAGCAACGTGATATTGAGCTCGAGATAGATGATGCAGTGGTCGGTAAACTGTCCCGGGATGGATTTGATCCCGTGTATGGGGCCCGACCTCTGCGTAGAGAAGTTGAGCGTCAACTGGAGAACCGCCTGGCCATGAAAATAGTAAGAGGGGAGTGCCCGGATGGCAGCCGGGTAAAAATAACGCTGCAAAAAGGTGAGATCAGTTTCCGGGTTGATAAACACGTATAGAAAGGCGGCGTTTGCACCAGCCCACTCGGACTTGCCCGCAGTAGGTTAGTCTGTTCTCGGACAGCCTTCTAGTCAGCCATCCAGCGTGCAGCCGCCACCCCCGCAGCAGGCTTCCGGGTTGCACCCGGCAGGGACGTTGTTCTTCAGCGAAGAGCTTTTTACCACGTTGCCGCCGTTAGCCTGCCGAGTGACGGGCGCAATCCGATCAATGTCCCCGGGCTCAATTCCCGCGAGTTCACAAAGCTCACCCCAGGTTTGAATTTTGTGATTCATACTGTGATGTACTTCGACCACCCGGTCATTTAAGTCGCAACGATAGTCATAAGTTGGCATATGTTTCTCTGAAGTAATTCAATTTCAGCCATTATACTATAAGAATCCGGTAATGGCGCCGAGTCGAAACCAGGTTTATCGGGAGGTCACTGCATCTCCTGTTCGATGATTTCGCCCAGAGCGCGTGCCGTTTCTCCCACAACCTCCTGGCAGTACTTGCGCCTGCTATCGCTGCCCTGGTAAAAATTCGTTACCTGGTCTCTGTCAAGCCAGTCTACGCGGGCGATCTGATTACAGTCCTTACCGCCAAACTCCCTGGTAATATCTGCGAAAGCTTTATCGAGCATGTGTCCCAATTTAAACATCTTTGGAGACTCTTGTTCAGAAAGGTCGCCTCGACTGCATTGGCTGGAAATACACGCAATTCCTCCCAGCATTGCACCACAAACGTCACCTGTTCCCGCAATACCGCCGCCAAAAAGCCCAACCGCCTTGATCACTTCCGGATTACTGGTTCCCAATTTTTCCTGGCCCACGGCCAGCACGGCTTGACTTCAGTGAAAGGAATCATTCAGCAGTTCAATAGCTTTCTTTTTCATTTCATCAGGACTCATCGTCTTTTCTCCTGGAATAATTGATCCTAGTCGTAATTAGCTAAATAGATTAAATTTAGTCAATCCATCGTACAGAAAAAAGGGGACGGAGTAAAAAAGGGGACGGAGGCAATACTTTTTGATCGACCAGTGCATATACAGGGATTGATCAAAAAGTATTGCCTCCGTCCCCTTTTTTTACAGGTCTTGTGCTGTTGGTTTTAGTTGTTGTCGCACGAACATTGATGTTGTGATGACTAAGAAATGCCTGGAAAGCATAATAAAATGATTTGACGACGGGCCGTCACTAATCGATGGCTACCAGGATGAAACATGTGAGAAAATAGCAGCTCAGTCACCTGTCGGCTATTCTTCAAGCAAAGTTTAGCGGGCAACGATGTGGCGAATGTTGATAGTCGTCTTATTTAGTATTCTGTGGTGAAGATTTGGTTTGAAGGAATTGAGGAAATGTAGAGATGAGGTTGAAGGTTTTACAGCTGTGTCATGATTACGAAGATCCGTTCATTTCTGTCTGCTCCACCTACATCAAGGCTTTCAATAGCGAAGAACATGAAGTATGGACAGTTTATCTGCGGGGGGCAGAGAATAAATATGTTCGGGATACCATTGGAGGAGCAGAGGTCAGATTTTTCGATCTGGGTAGAAAATCTCTCAGGGGCATTAAATTCCTTGCTCTCTCTAAGGTAATCGCTCTTTGTCGACGCGAGAAATTTGACCTGGTTGTTGCACATCGTTACAAACCGATCTACCTGGCGGGACTGGCGAGTTTTTTCACAGGCTTCAAAATGATATTGGGCGTAGCCCATGAGCACGACGTCTTCGCTCGTGTGGGGCGCAGACTGTTCTTACGCTACTTGCGACCCGGTATCAGGATTGCGGGTGTCTCAAACAGCGTGAAGCAGGATATTCTGACCAACTGCGGATTGCCCAATGCCCTGGATCGAGTATACAGCCTGCCAAATTGCATCGATGAAACAAGTGAATCGGAGATATTGTCATGTGAAGAGGCACGCAAGCAGTTACACCTTCCCGCGAATGTATATATTTTCGGCACAATCGGTCGGCTGGTTGGGAAGAAAGAGCAGGAAATCCTGTTGCAGGGACTTCTCCACAGCAATCTTTCGGAGAGTCTTGTTGTAATTATAGGAGCAGGTCCAAGATTGTCTCACCTGCAGCAGATAGCCAATGAACTCGGTGTCGCGGACCGGGTTATTTTCGCAGGACGGATACCACAGGCATTCAAGTACATAAAGGCCTTTAATGCCTTTGTACTTCCATCCGGAAGAAAGGAAGCCTTCGGGCTGGTGTTACTTGAAGCCATGATGGCAAGAGTGCCAATAATCTGTACTGATTCTCCCGGTCCCGCTGAAGTGGTAGGTGCAACTGGCTTGCACTTTCAACAAGGCAATGCTGCTGACCTGGCCGTTCGAATGAATCAGGTGACAAGGCTGTCAGAATGCGACCTAGCCCAATCAGTTGATATCGCTTATCAACGCATGCGAAATGAATACGCCACTTCATCTTTCAAACAAAGATTCTGGCAACTGGCGCCCATTGAAAACCTGGAACAGAAGATCCCGTTTAATGCAACGACCCGGCTCTTGAGCAGAAGTTATCACAACACGATCTTGCCATTAGCTGTGAGGCACTCCATATACCGGAAGTTACGGCGGCGAGGTGTTGCTCCGAGGGAAGATTTCGAAATCGATTTCTTCGGTCTGCGTTACAAGGGCAATATCATCAACGAGATAGATGCCAACGTATACTTCTACGGGGCATTTGAAAAGCCAATGCTGTTTTTCTTAAGGGACTACCTCTCCTTACGTCCTGGTATGTTCATTGATGTGGGTGCAAATGTCGGCAACCACAGTCTGTTCATGTCACTTCATGCGACAGGTGTGCACAGTTTTGAGCCCTTCCCGCCGGTACTCGAGAGATTAACCTATCAGGTGCAGTCCAATCGGCTGGACAATGTGAAAATTCACAGGGTCGCCCTGGGCCAGAACTGCGGTCAGGTTCCTTTCTACCCGCCACCCGACAAGAATCTGGGGAATGGCAGTTTTTTAGAAGCCATCGCAGAAAAACGCGGCAGACGCACGACAACCACAATTGATCTTGAAGTAGTAATGGGTGATGACTACTTTAATGCAAACGATATCAAAGAATTCAGTGCCATCAAGATTGATGTTGAAGGTTACGAAATGCTTGTTTTGCTGGGTTTAAAACGAACACTGGCCAGAGTACGACCGCTTGTGGTTGTGGAAGTGACGCATGGTGCGTCTGAAGATATTCAAGTGACTACGGATATTGCGAAGTATATACCCGATGATTACAAGCTGTTACGGTTTGAAAACAGAGGTGATCGTTTGTTGCTGCAACAGAGCCGCGCAGCAAAAAAATCTGGTCATTACCGACTCTACTCGCTTTCGAATAAAGTTCGCACTAAACGAGTTAACGTGGTGGCCTGTCCCCGTGAAATTTTGGATCAGTTGCCGATGTCTAACTTAGGCTGAATTGGGTGGGGTAGCGTGCCACCAATCATCATCATGATAGGTGCCGTGGCATGATTCGCCATTTTAAACCCGATCGCCTGGCGGAAGTAGGCTGTGGTTATTCTACGCGGCTATCTCTGGCAGCTTTCCTGAGTTACAACAGAAATCACAAAGTGACTGGAGCGATTAATTTTTTGTTTCATCAGCGGGCGGTTCAATTGCACGAAAAATACCCTTAAGAAACTACCCGTTAAAGGTGAACCAAGTTCATTTTGGATTCAGCCTGTATAACCGGGGCAATACTTGAGTCAAAGGTTCCATGAGTTAAAGACCTGAGTTTGTTTGCCTGGACTTGACCAATGTACTATAAGCCGAGGGGTGACCGCTTTCGAGTCGGCGCAGATAATAACGTGCCGGTTGGTATAGATGTTCCGACGTGTAGGGCGGAGTGAACTTCCCCTCTACCAGTTCACTTTGCACAAAAAAACAATTCAGACCGGTCATTCCGCATGCAACCAGACTATAACCCCTGCCATGGAGTCTGTTTTCCAGAAATTTAATGGACGCGCCGAAACAATCATCATGATCCCAGCTCCCGGATTCATCGTAGTCCATACAATATTCAATGGGAGGGGCAAATTTGGCGTTGTATTCCAGAACGATGAGACGCGGGTTAATGCAGTTAATGGCTTCAAGAACATGATAGTCATTACCATCGATGTCAATGGAAAGCATATCTATTTCCGTTGCGTCAAAATTATCGACTATCAGCGAATTGATATTGTCTCTGGTGATGAATGCTTCAACCACAGTTAACTGACCAGTGCGAATAATCTCGGAAAATTGCTTCCGAATAGTATTGACTGAACGCCTGGACGCCTCGATCCAAAGCCCTCTCCAGTCAGCGAAGAGTAGCGCATGGCTGTTATTCTCAAGGCCATTTCCGATGCCGAACTCAACAAAGGTTTTGTTGGTGACGCCTATGCGATTAAAAATCTCACGGATGATGCCATCCTCGTCGTGCTGGGAAAACACCTTGTAACCATAGGGGATGAGACTGCTGGAGTTCTCACTCAACGCCTCTCTCTGCAGTCTGTCGAATTGTTCTCGCAATGTGCTCTGTGTCAATAACCTGAGCATGGATTGCATGTTCCGCAACTTCTTTCTGTTATTCAGAAACATGGTGTCCGTCCTTTTTTCCTGTGCCCAGGTATTTCAGGATCCAGTGTCCTCAAATACTGCCAGGTGAAGAGAGTTGAAAGGTGAGATGGCATGGTCTCTCATCAGCTTGAAGCTGTGTGCCCCGAAATAGGCTCGGACCTCTGAGAGAGGCGTCGCATGCTGTCTGGAGACTTTGCCGCCCAATGCTGCACGCAGGCGGCGCTTGATATTGGTGAAAGACCAGGGTGTGAGATAAGAAATCAGCACATAACGACTGGATACTCGGCACAGCTCAGCGATTACTCTGGCGCGAACTTCGGTATTAGGAAAGTGATGAAATATGCGAAAGGCCAGTGGCGCATCGATGCTGTTGTCGGGAAGATCAATGTGCTCAATATCCAGCTTCAGGATTTCAGTCTCGATGCCGGCTTTTTCTATCTCAATACGCGCCACCTCCAGAATTCCATCACCAATGTCGGCGGACATGCAGGTGTTTCCCATTCGGCCCAGGAGAATTGTCGCTCGACCTGCACCACACGGTATATCAAGGTACTTCATGGGCCTGGGAAGTGTGCTGATCGCCGTTTCAATCAGTCGCATCTCGGATGAGTGTTTGCTCTCTTTACGCCGTGTATATCTCTGTGCCACGTCAGGGTCTTGTTTGATTCTGGTCTTGTAGTCAGTGGCTGGATCCATTGAGGTCTGCCTTTGAAGGTTCAGGAAAACGCGTATTATAGAAGCATGCAGGCTTTCATGTCATGGTGGGGCTATTACAAAATGGAGATATCGCTATTTACCATAGACAGCATCGCCACTATAATGTGCGCCTTTCAAAATCCGCTGTTGCAGTCATTGGAGCTATCCGCTGATATGTTGCGAGACCGACTCGCCGTTCGCAAACCACTGCAGTTTTCCTCACCTTCGAGGAGTTTTCCTTCGCCTGAGTTTCCCGGCCATATTATTAACCGCCTGGATCTTTTGGCTATTTGCTACGAGGTACGAAGTAAATGACCCGGAATATCCATGCCGAGAAGGTGTTGATTATCGATTTTGGATCCCAGTACACACAGTTGATTGCCCGGAGGGTTCGTGAGATAGGTGTGTACTGCGAAATTCACCATTATGCTATGACTGAAGCAGATCTTAGAGAATTTAGTCCGCAAGGGATTATTCTGTCCGGTGGTCCGGAAACTGTCACCGCAGCAGATACACTCAGGGCGCCTGAGTCAGTCTTCGATCAGGGCGTACCCGTATTGGGTATATGTTATGGCATGCAGACCATGGCTATCCAGTTAGGTGGTGCCGTTGAAGCTTCTGATAAAAGAGAGTTCGGCTATGCCCAGGTGGCTATTCGTGGAACAAGCAGACTCCTCAGCGGCATTGAAGATATGCGCGAAAATGGGCAGTCGTTGCTGGATGTGTGGATGAGCCATGGCGACCAGGTATCTCGACTGCCGGAAGGTTTTTGCCCGTTGGCTGAAACAGAGAGCACGGTGTTTGCGGGCATGTACGATGATAGCCGTAACTTCTATGGCGTGCAGTTTCACCCGGAGGTAAATCATACGTTGCAGGGCGCCGAGATTCTGCAGCGGTTCATTGTAGATATCTGTGACTGCGAGGCTCTCTGGACTCCCACAAATATAGTGGATGACATTATCGCCAACGTAACAGCTCAGGTTGGCAGTGATCACGTCATCCTGGGTTTGTCAGGTGGAGTAGACTCATCGGTAGTCGCAGCATTACTGCATCGAGCGATTGGTGATCAGTTGACTTGTGTATTTGTGGATAATGGCCTGTTGCGCAAGGATGAAGCCAAACAGGTCATCCAGATGATGGGAGAAGGCACAGGAAATGTATTCGACCTGAAAATCATAGCCGTAGATGCTGAAGACAGATTTTTTGCTAAACTTGCAGGAGTGGATTCGCCGGAGGAAAAAAGAAAAATTATCGGCAACACCTTTATCGAAGTGTTTGACGAGGAATCCGCAAAGATACCCAATGCCAAATTCCTGGCTCAAGGGACGATTTATCCCGATGTCATTGAATCGGCAGGAGCAAAAAGTGGCTCCGCCCATGTGATCAAGTCGCACCACAATGTGGGTGGTTTGCCCGAGGAAATGGCATTGGAATTGGTAGAACCGCTCAGAGAGTTGTTTAAGGATGAAGTTCGCAAGATTGGGCTGGCAATGGGACTGCCGAAGGAGATAGTTCTACGGCACCCGTTTCCGGGTCCGGGTTTGGGAGTCAGAATTCTGGGTGAGATTCGCAAAGAATACGCGGATACGCTCCGCGAGGCAGATGCAATCTTCATCGATGAACTGAGAAAGGCCGGCTTGTATGACCAGGTCAGCCAGGCTTTTGTTGTATTCCTGCCTGTGAAATCTGTGGGAGTTGTGGGTGATGCACGACGTTATGCCCACGTTGTTTGCCTTCGCGCAGTTGAAACTGTTGATTTCATGACAGCCAGATGGGCGCACCTGCCGTATGAATTCCTGGCCAGGGTTTCCGGTCGTATCATCAATGAAATTTCGGAAATTTCCAGGGTGACTTACGATATTTCCAGCAAACCACCTGCAACAATTGAATGGGAATAAATTGCACCTCAGAAGAAATGTCGCGAACAGTTGACAAAAACGATGCTGGTTGGATGAATTGCGCAGTAGAGCTGGCGAATCGTTCGATAGCCCTGGGGGAGGTGCCAGTTGGTGCGGTATTGGTTCTGGCAGGCGAGATTGTTGGAGAGGGCTGGAACCAGCCGATTAGTCACTCCGATCCCACCGCGCATGCTGAACTAATAGCGATACGGGACGCGGCATTGACCCTGCAGAATTACAGATTGGTGGATACCACACTCTATGTCACCATTGAACCATGTACCATGTGTGCGGGTGCATTGGTTCACGCCCGTATCGCAAGATTGGTTTTTGGAGCTCGTGAGCCCAGAGCTGGTGCGATAGTAAGTTCCGCAAGGGTACTTGACAATCCTGGCTTGAATCATCGAATAGAGGTGACTGAAGGTATATGTGAAGCAGCCTGTAGCGACCTGTTAAGCGATTTTTTCAAACACAAGCGTGCGTAGATCTTTTACAAGAGCGGCTGTAGGCACTGGTTGATGATGCTGCCGGGTTATCGGGAAAGAGGGGAAATTAAATGCTGGAAATTCGTGGTGGTACTGCGCTTTCTCCATTCAGACTCAAGAAATTAGTTGAAGATGTGCAAAGCGTCGTGCCTGCGGTCACTGCAATCAGCACCCGCTTCGTGCATCTGGTGGATCTCTCGGATGAACTGAATGAGGCAGAGCTCAACGTCCTGCAGCAGCTGCTCCGCTATGGGCCTGCCGATACCGGAACCAAAGCATCAGACGCAGTCGAACAGGCGGGGGAATTATTTCTGGTAATTCCAAGACCCGGTACCATTTCCCCCTGGTCCAGCAAGGCAACCGACATCGCCGGGATTTGCGGTCTGGAGAAGATCAATCGTATTGAAAGAGGCACACTGTTTTTTGTCAAAGCAGCGGGCGCCATGTCGATTCATGACAAGCACAAACTGCAACCGCTTATACATGATCGTATGACTCAGACTGTGTTGAGTAATCTTGCCGATGCGCAGCGACTGTTTGAGCACGCTGCCCCCAGGGCGTTAACCCATGTGGATATTATGGCACGGGGAAGGCAAGCACTGGTTAGAGCAAACCGGGACCTCGGCATGGCATTGGCTGCTGACGAGATTGATTATCTGCTGGAGAGTTTTCAGGCACTGCAGCGCAATCCAACAGATATAGAACTAATGATGTTTGCCCAGGCAAACTCGGAACACTGCAGACATAAAACATTCGCTGCCAGCTGGACCATCGATGGCGAGGATCAGGATTACAGTTTGATGCAGATGATTCGAAACACGTTTGATAAAACCAATGGTCGTGGTGTATTGAGCGCCTACGAGGATAACGCGTCAGTGATTGAAGGTTGGAAGGCCGGTAGATTCTACCCGGACCCTGAGACCAGAGAATATGGATATCATCAGGAAGATATCCACATATTAATGAAAGTTGAAACCCACAATCATCCGACAGCCATCGCGCCGTTTCCGGGTGCCGCAACCGGATCAGGCGGTGAGATCCGGGATGAAGGTGCGGTAGGCCGTGGGTCCAGGCCAAAAGCTGGATTAACGGGATTCACTGTTTCAAATTTGAGAATTCCCGGATTTGAGCAACCCTGGGAAGTGCAATATGGCACACCGGATCGTATTGCTACACCGCTGGAAATAATGCTCCAGGGACCCATTGGAGGTGCTGCATTTAATAATGAATTTGGTCGCCCCAATCTGTGTGGTTATTTCCGCAGCTTTGAGCAGCGAGTCGAAACCAACCGGGTATCAGAGGTGCGAGGTTATCACAAGCCAATAATGATAGCAGGTGGTATGGGGAATATCCGGGCTGAACATATTGAACAGAGAAATATCACCGTCGGAGCAAAACTTATTGTGCTGGGTGGCCCGGCCATGTTAATCGGACTGGGTGGCGGTGCGGCATCATCAATGGCTTCTGGTGCAAGCAGTGAAGATCTGGATTTCGCATCTGTGCAGCGGGATAACCCGGAAATAGAACATCGTTGTCAGGAAGTAATTGATCAGTGCTGGCAATTAGGTGAAGACAACCCCATTCAGTTTATTCACGATGTGGGTGCAGGTGGCTTGTCCAACGCATTGCCTGAGTTAGTGAAAGATGGCGGAGTGGGTGGACACTTTCAGCTTCGGGATGTTCCCAGTGCTGAACCGGGATTGTCGCCGCTAGAGATATGGTGTAACGAAGCCCAGGAAAGATATGTGTTGGCCATTGCCCCTGAAAATATGGATTTGTTTGATGCCATATGTAATCGAGAGAGATGTCCTTATGCCGTGGTGGGTGAAGCAATTGAATCACGCCATTTGCTGGTTGATGATAGTGAACTGGAAGAACAACCCGTTGACCTGCCCATGGCAATTATATTCGGCAAACCACCCAGGATGCATAAGACAATTGAGCGATCAATGATCACCTTAAAGCCCTTTGATGCAAACAACATTGATCTGCATGACGCAGTTGAAAGAGTACTAAAACATCCGGCAGTCGCCAGTAAAAATTTTCTGATAACAATTGGCGACAGGAGCGTTACGGGAATGGTCTGCCGTGACCAGATGGTGGGGCCATGGCAGGTTCCTGTCTCCAATGTCGCCGTGACTACCAGCTCGTATGATAGCTACTATGGTGAAGCCATGGCGATGGGTGAAAGGACGCCACTGGCACTGGTGAATAGTGCAGCGTCCGGACGTATGGCCATTGGCGAGGCCATAACAAACATTGCTGCTGCCTGTATCAGGGAACTATCAGATATCAAATTGTCTGCAAACTGGATGGCTGCGGTTGGGCATCCGGGTGAAGATGAAAATTTATTCGACACGGTTGCAGCGGTAGGCATGGAACTCTGTCCCGTTTTGGGTATTTCAATTCCGGTCGGAAAAGACTCCATGTCCATGAAAACCAGTTGGATGGAGGGTGATGAAAGTAAATCTGTTACATCCCCGCTGTCCTTGATTATTTCAGCATTCGCTCCGGTTAGCGATGTACGCAAGACCATGACACCTCAACTGCGAACTGATCTGGGTGCAACAGGGTTGATATTTATCGATCTGGCCAACGGTGCTGATCGTCTGGGAGCTTCGATTCTGGCTCAGGTTTATCTGCAAGTAGGTGATGAAGTTCCCGATCTTGATGATCCGTCCCTATTAAGCGAGTGTTTTAATATCGTCCAGTTACTGAACTCAGATGATCTGATACTTGCCTATCATGATCGATCAGACGGTGGTCTGCTGGTAACGCTATTGGAAATGGCCTTTGCCGGCAAATGTGGCTTGAACATATTTTTAAATGAGTGGGTAACAACCGGTGATGCTTTGATTCCGTTTTTGTTTACGGAAGAACTTGGCATGGTTCTGCAAGTCAGGGAAATGGATATTGAGACTGTTTTGGCACAGTTTAACGACAAAGGCATCAGATCGAATCTGATCGCCTCAATACGTGAAGATGAAGAGATTCAAATCAGTTGGCATGATGAGCAGATTCTGCAAGGTGACAGGGCCGGTTATCAAAGCTGGTGGGCTGAAACCAGCTATCGAATTCAGAAACTGAGAGATAATCCGGATTGTGCCGATGCAGAATTCGCGGAAATAAAGGATGATAAATGCACCGGACTAAGCTGTTCGCTTGGTTTCGATCCCGCGGAGGATATCTCAGCACCATTTATCAATGTCGGCAGCCGTCCGAGGATTGCAATTCTGAGAGAGCAGGGAGTGAACAGCCAGACTGAGATGGCCGCTGCTTTCGACCGGGCAGGATTCTCCAGTGTCGATGTGCATATGAGCGAATTGCTTTCCGGGAAAGTCGATCTGTCACAATTCAAAGGCCTGGTGACTTGTGGCGGCTTCTCTTATGGTGACGTACTCGGTGCCGGTGAAGGTTGGGCGAAATCAATACTTTTCCATAATCGTGTTCGAGATGAATTCGAACGGTTTTTCAATCGCCCCGATAGTTTTGGTTTGGGTGTGTGCAATGGCTGCCAGATGATGGCAGCATTGAAAAAAATCATCCCGGGTGCAGAACTGTGGCCCAGATTTGTACGCAATCAATCAGAACAGTTTGAAGCAAGATTCTCACTGGTACAGATTCAACCATCTGCTTCCATTTTACTGAGTGATATGGAAGGATCACACTTGGCCATCGCCGTTGCCCACGGTGAAGGACGGGCAGAACTTGAAGCCGGCGCGACTGACACGCTCATCAACAGCGGTCAGGTCGCTGTGCAATTTATTGATCACCGACTTCGAAGCACAGACGAATATCCGGCCAATCCAAACGGCTCACCGGCTGGTATAACCGGCGTGACAAATGCAGATGGCCGATTCACCATCATGATGCCTCATCCTGAGCGTGTCTTCAGAACTGTCACGAATTCCTGGCATCCTGATAACTGGGGTGAAGACAGTCCCTGGATGAGGTTGTTCAGAAATGCCCGTGTATGGGTGGACTAGTCGCGAAATGGGCATTAGGACTTTGGCTGCATTCGCAAGATAACTGCCCTTACCCATGCTATTTGAAAAAATATCTTGGCGAGTAAGGTGGTTCTAATCTATGATCAGCCATCCCTGAAAAACACAGACTTTAAAAGCTGAACCACTTGTACGGTTTTTCGGGGGATCAAAGCATGCCAAAACTCACCGCGGCAGATGAATATTTCTATCATCAGATTCCGGAACCCCTACCCAATGTAGTTAACCGTCATGATCATTGGCGTGAGAGTCTATTCTTCGTTTTCCACCCAAAAGATCAACCTGGCGATGCGGTTATCCTCACCATGGCCCAGTATCCAAAAAGGGAAATTGTTGATTCCTTCCAGATGGGGACGATAGGCGGCGATATGTTCTTGGAGATCCACCAACGACCGTTCGATGGCGATCCGCACACATTATCGGTGGGCCCCGTTTCTATCGATATAGTCGAACCCTATAAAAAGGTGGTGCTTAAAGCAGATCCGGAGATTGCACCGGTAGGCCTGGACATCACATTTGATGCCCGTTCGCGAGAACAGGGTTTGCGCAGAGGCAACATGAAGCGTGGTGACGAGATCATCTGGGACCAATGTCATATGGTGCAATCGGGTATCTACAATGGCACCTATTCCTACAAAGGAGAAACCTATGCAGTAGATGACTGGTGGGGCCAACGCGATCACTCCTGGGGGATAAGGGATCATTCCCGATGTCCGTTTTGGATGTGGTTGGCAATCCAATTGCCTGATGCCATGATCAGCGTCTGGAACTGGGAATACTCGAACGGCGCGCGCATATACACCGACGGATGTTATGCGCCGACGGATATGAGCGAACCTGTGCCTGTCACGTCATTCGAGCATGATCTCCAATGGATAGATAAGTTCGACCATACCACCGACTATCAACGGGATGGAGAAAACGTAACCGGGATCAGTGGCGGTGTGAAGATTCAATTCGAGAATGGTCGGCAAATGGAGATTGAAGCGACCGGACGCTGGGCATGCCGGTATGGCGCCCTTGGGGGTGGACTGTTACAAATGGAGCTGCAAACAAGCGATGGTAGAAAGGGAACCGCCATTTATGAATTGACCGGAGCCCATCATTATAAATATTTTCCAATAGCAAGAGCAGAGAATCTGCCGGTGAGTAGCTAACTATGGCATCATTACCCGCTGCAACTACCCCTGATCATCTCGACAAACAATGGCTGACGGACGCATTGCGCTCAGTCGAAGCGCTCGCAGCAGATCAATCCATCTCGAATTTTACCTATGAAGAGGTTGGCTTTGGTCAGATGTCTAACAGTTTTCGGTTGTTTCTTGAATATGATGGCACGGCAGCGAAACTGCAGACCGTGATCGCAAAATTGCCATCTGATGATGAAGGCAGTCGAACTGCTGGTCAGGGATTTCAGATCTATCGTGTGGAGATAAATTTCTATAAGGAATTTGCAGCAAATCTGCCGATCCGCACGCCGCATTGCTATTTCGCTGAAATCGCAGAAAACGATGTCGATTTTGTGCTTCTTCTGGAAGACCTGGCACCCGCAAGACAGGGGGATCAATTACGTGGCTGTGCTGTGGAACAGGCCAGGATGGCGGTGCGGGAAGTAGCCAAACTTCATATTCCGCACCTTAACGATCCTGAAATTGAAACCAGGGACTGGTTAAATCGCAGCAGTGACCTACTGGATCCGTCACAATTTCTTCCGGCAATGTATCCTGAGTTCCGCAAACGTTATGCGGGAAAGATTGAAGCACCGATTCTGGATATGGGTGAGCGGTTCATGGGTAAGCTGGCCAGCTACTATGATAAACCGCGTCCCTACACACTGGTACATACGGATTATCGCCTGGATAACATGTTATTCGGTGTCCCGGAAGGTGGTCCGCCAATTGCCGTGGTGGATTGGCAAACTTTGAGTGTGGGTAATCCTATGAGTGACGTTGCCTACTTTATCGGTGCAGGCATGAATACGCAGGACAGACGCCTGCACGAGGAGTCACTGGTGAGAGATTACCACGCAACGCTGATAAGGGAGGGGGTAAAAGACTACCCATGGGAAGATTGTTGGCGGCATTACCGGCAGTATGCATTCGCGGGATTTCATATGGCGGTGATGGCATCCATGCTGGTGGAACGAACTGAGCGAGGTGATGAAATGTTTCGTGTGATGGCTGAACGTCACGGGCAACAGATTATCGATCTGGCGTCAGAGGAACTGTTGGATTAACCGGTAATTGCTGGTCGTCAGGTATTTTGTGTTAATTCTTTTTCTGCCAGCCGGGCAGTTCGGCGTTCGATAGGTTCCCGAAGACGTGCATGGCGTTTTGGCGTCAGCGGATAAGGCCAGACAATATACCGGTGACGATGGAAGAAAACTCCGGGAAGCTGCATTGTCCAAAAAACAGGCGGCGGTAACTGTGTTTGTTACTTGTGGGAACTGGGCTTGTAGCGGATATCTCTGGTTCGAACGGGAAAGTGATTATTAACCCTGTCTTCCATATAAAATTTAAGAGTATCGTATATTACCGGGAAGGCCAGGTCATCCCAGGGTATCTCATCTTCCCGGAATAATCTAACGTCTTTGCTCTCGTGACCGGGTGAGAAATTTAAATCGGTCAATTGAGCTCTGAAGAACATGTAAACCTGGGAGATATGGGGCAGGCTGAACATGGTATAGATATCCAGGATAGTAGCATTGGCATTGGCTTCTTCCCGCATCTCCCGTAAAGCACCCTCTTCGGTGGTCTCGCCGTTTTCCAGAAAACCGGCGGGCAGGGTCCACTTTCCCAGACGAGGTTCGATGGATCTCTTACACAGAAGCACCTGGTCCTCATGTAGGGCGAGGCAGCCAGCTATTATGCGTGGATTTTGATAGTGAATGGTATTGCAGTGCGTGCATACAAATCGTGCGCGGTTGTCTCCCTCAGGAATTTTTTGTGAGACACTATGTCCACACTGGCTACAAAACTTCATCTGGTTGCTCGTTCTGGAGGGTGTGTCTCTAGTATAAACAGAAAAGTGTCGAAAGTATGATATAAGGAACCTAAACGTCACAGTCATCAGCTCATTAATCAGAGATTCACATATGAATGGCCTTACGGATTCCATCGGCAGATGCTAAACGAGATCAGAGAGAAACTGGCCAGGCATCAACCACCGGCCGATCACAGCTTTCAAGGGCAGCAGGCAGCCGTATTGATTCCGATCACTCGCAGTGATAAGCCTGTTGTAATTCTTACACTTCGAGCGACCGGATTATCCAGTCATGCGGGTGAGGTTGCTTTGCCTGGTGGCAAGTATGATCTTGAAGATGCAACCCTGCTACAGACAGCACTAAGGGAAACTGAAGAAGAGATCGGTTTGGCCAGCTATGATGTGGATGTGGTGGGAAACCTGAAGCCCTTTATTTCCAAACATGGTTTGCAGGTTACACCCTTTGTGGGTTTGGTGCCTGAAACTGTGAAACTCACGCCAAGTCACCATGAATTGGAGACCATCTTCCGGGTGCCCATTGACTATCTGCTCACCGATCCACGTACCTCGACCAACGTAATTTCCCGACACGGCATGACGCTAAGAGCACCTACCTATTATTATGAGGGGCATAAAATCTGGGGGCTTACAGCGATGATTCTGGTTGAGTTTCTCAATGTTGCATTGGATGCAGGGATTAAGTAAGTGCAAATTCAAAAAAGGGGACGGAGGGATTATTTTTTGATCAATTGGTTAAAAAATAATCC
>JASJXV010000080.1 GCA_030123805.1 Gammaproteobacteria bacterium | reverse complement strand
AAACTCTCAGGCGAGTGCGAGGCAAGGCGAAATCGGCCGAAAAAGCGCAGTTTACACGTAAGTAAATGAGCATTTTGAGGCTGATTTCAACGCAGTATCGTGCCGCATGGGAGTTTTTCAGCAGCTTGCTAGAGGCTGCCCTTGGTGGATGGCACCACATCTGCCATGCGCGGATCACTTTCCAGGGCCATTCTCAGTGCACGCCCGAAGGCTTTGAATACTGTCTCTACCTGATGGTGGGCATTATTGCCACGCAGGTTGTCGATGTGGAGCGATACCAGTGAATGGTTCACAAATCCCTGGAAGAACTCATGGAACAGGCCGACATCGAAATCGCCGACAGTATCGCTGACAAAGTCGACATGATATTCGAGTCCCGGACGTCCTGAAAAATCGATCACCACTCGAGAGAGGGCCTCATCCAGTGGTACATATGCATGTCCGTACCTTCTGATGCCTTTGCGGTCACCCACAGCTTCCCTCACGGCCTTGCCCAGGGTAATGCCGATGTCTTCAACGGTATGATGCGCATCGATCTCCAGGTCCCCTTGCGCTTTGACTGCCAGATCAATCAACCCGTGACGTGCTACCTGATCCAGCATATGCTCAAGAAATGGCAAGCCTGTTTCCAGTCGGGAAACACCTGCGCCATCAATATTCACAGTTACGGTTATCTGGGTTTCAAGCGTATCTCTGCTAACACTTGCAGTTCTACCGCCCATGATGGACTCCAGAGTGGTTGAAACGGTGCATTATAGGGGTTGTGAAGACAGGATGCATCTTGTTCAACCTGGAAGGGCGGGCGTGACTAGAGTGCACTTCCATAAGGCAGGAATCGATTATCGGTATTGGCCTTAATCCACCGGCGTAGCGTCTGCGAGAAAGCATTTCGCTTCTTTAACAATTTAACCAGTGCAATCACGGGTGATTTTTTACCGCCCTGCCAGCCAGGCAATTGCATCTCGGCAATTGTAAAAAATCGTATCAGGGCTTCCAGCTGATGATCATCCCAAGCGCTAATGCAATCCCAACGGGCCGGGTCCAGAGTCATCAATACGGCGCCGTGTGAAATCTGCGAAACATCCAGCAACGCCGTAATATCTTCCAGATCATGTTCGGCAACTAAGCGCACCATGCCAAGCAGAAATTCAACATCAATTTCAACAGTGGTCTTTTTACTACCTTCGGGGTTCCACTCACCAATTGTCACAGGGTTCTCCAGTGGGGTTTTTTAACTATTGTACCGCAACAGACGTGTTGACCCGTAATGGCAGTCTCGTATCAAATACCGGAATTAAACAGGTCTGAACAGAGATTCACCTCGTGTCCCATGCATCAAGGCAAGACAAAGACATTATTCAGTTGAAACCCAAGGTCGGTATTTCAAGTTGCCTGCTCGGTAATGAGGTACGTTATGACGGAGGACACAAACACGCTCGGTACCTCATCGACACACTGGGTGAATATTTTGAATTCGTTCCCTATTGCCCGGAGGTGGCAATCGGTCTCGGAACGCCGAGAGTACCCATAAGACTGGTCAACCACGCATCCGACATTCGCGCTGTGAACAGCGACAATCCAGAGATTGACGTTAGTGAAGCCTTAAGCACTTATGCTGAATCTGTGCTAGCCGGGCTGCACAGCCTGTCAGGTTTCATCGTCAAGAAGGGCTCTCCGAGTTGCGGCATGGAGCAGGTGCAGGTCTTCCAGAATGAGATCCCGTGGTACGCCGGTCGAGGTATTTTTACCGCTCGCCTGATGCAATTGTTACCCGAGCTGCCGGTTGAAGAAGAAGGCCGACTGATGGACCAGTGCTGGAGAGAAAACTTCATTGCTCGCGTTTTTACCTATTATCGCCAGTCACTATAATGCCCCGATTGGATATTGCGCTCTGGCTGCTGAAACGCGTTATACTGATTCCGCATCAACAGCGGGTGTAGCTCAGTTGGTAGAGCCCCAGCTTCCCAAGCTGGCTGTCGCGAGTTCGAATCTCGTCGCCCGCTCCATTGAAATAGATCACTTAGAGTCATTTTGGCTGTAACTGATATCGGTTTATTGCGCCATCACCATATCATGCCGTTTAAAGCACCACACATAGGGAGGATATGAGATCAAACTGCGACTCTCTATTTGCTGCATTCTATTTGCAGTTTGTCTGCCTATTGCCAATTTGGTTTACGCCCACGGCGGCGTATTGATGGACGATGACGTATGCATGATGCAAATTGGTTTTATGCGGGCGCACTTCACCGGTTACCTACCTTCAGTAGCGGGAAATGAAGAGTTCTGCGAAGATATTCCGGAAGTGGCTGGAAGCATATTTGTCATCGACTATCTGCATGATTACTTGCGCCAGATGGAAGTGGATTTTCGTATTGTCAAAGACAGTCACGATCTGGGCGTATATGCCCGCTGGGAAGATATTGCAGTTATCGAAGATCTGGAAAGGGACACGGTTTTCTATCAACCACCGCTGATAAAGGCAGATGGCGTTTTGACTGTCGCCTATGAGTTTACCGAAGCTGGCAATTATATTGGCATTGTCACAGCGAAGCATCCAGAGAAACAGAAAACCTACCACGCTGTTTTCCCTTTCACTGTTGGTGGTACAAGCATGGGCTATTTGCCCTGGATTATCTTCCTGGCAGTTTTCGTGCAAGGTTTTTATTGGTTGAGCAATGGCGGATTCAAGAAAATACTCGGCAGCGGTATGCGCATGAAACGCCGTGAAGAATCATCAGAACTGTGCCAGAAGTAAGGTAACTCAACCATGAGTCGCAATACATGGATATGGGGAACGGCAATCTTCGTGTTGTTGATCAGCTTTCCGCCACAATGGTATCCAGAACCTGTGCGCTTACAACTGGCAGCCTGGTTTGGCGCAGATGCCTATCGAGCCTTACCTGAATCCGCACAGCCGAGCGCAGTAAAATCCGAAATCGCCTGCCCCGAAGACGTCCTGGGATGGCGAGAGGCGCAGGAAATCGCAGGCGTCCAGATTCGACGGTCACTAAATTGTGTCGCTGATGACCCGTACGCCGTCGCAGCATTTGTGCGTGGCACCAACAATATTCCTCAATCTGTATTAATGCGGAGTGGCTTAACCCAGGACGCTATCGTGAAGGGGCGCGACCTGGACAATGATGGTGATCCAGACGAAATTCACATTCGTCTGGAAGTAGTCGAGCTTAACGGTGCGTCTCCGGACACTGATAATCTCACCACTCAATATGCCATCGCGCCCGGGATCAAGCCGGGACTCTGGGTATTTGTGCCCAAGATGACCGGCATGGCCACAAAAAACTTCGAATCTCTGCAAGCTCGATCGCTGTTACGCCTGCCTTCCCCGGTTATCAGGATAGAACAAGGTGATCATGTCTTTATAACATTGGAAAACAGTCACTATATGCCGCACACGATACATTTTCACGGTGTCGATCACCCCTTTCAGGATGCCGATGGGGAGGGGAATGATGGTGTCCCGCTTACCAGCGAAGTACCGGTCATGCCGGGACAAGCGCGTACTTATGATCTGCAACCCCGGCAGGCTGGCACAATGTTCTATCATTGCCACGTACAGTCGCACGTGCATGTCATGATGGGCTTGCAGGGCCTGTTTATTGTTGAGGAGAATCGCCCCAACAACTGGTTGCAAACACTCAACATCGGCGCCGGTCAGGTACGTTACCCTTCCGTGTCAGTCAAGGAAAATTACGACCGTGAGTATGACTTGCATTATCAGGACATTGATCGTGATTTGAACAACCGCATACAAAAAACGAATGACCCACGTCTGGTCACAAAATCATTGCATCGCGACTACAATATCACCACCGCATCCAGCGAATATTTTACCCTTAACGGCAAATCATTTCCTTACACATTCCGCGAATCCCTTGTTATCGTTAAACCCAACGAAACTATCAAGTTGCGAATAGTCAACGGCGGCAGCAGCGGTATTGCGCTCCATACTCACGGGCATAAAGCGACAGTTACTCACCGCGATGGCGTCCCAGTACAACCAAACACGGGGATTGTTCGAGATGTATTCTGGATTGCCCCTGCCCAGCGTCTGGATGTGAAGTTGGAAACGACGAATGATGGCTTACACTCCTATGGCGAAGGCGTGTGGCTTCTGCACGACCACCAGGGCAAGGGCGTGACTACCAATGGCATCGGACCTGGTGGCAACATCAGCGCCATTGTTTACGAATCTTACCTGAAAGATAACGGCTGGCCGAGGACATTTGGCGTGTCCTGGGATCCCTATTTTTCGGCAGCATACTACCGTAAGGAAGTGCCTGTTTGGCAAAGTTATGCTGAGAACCTGTCTTCCGAGGTTACCTTTGATGGCTGGTTGATACTTCGATTGCTGGGTTTGGGAGTTGCCGCAGGCACAATCGCAGCCCTCTTGATTCTCCAGTTTCAGGGCAGGAGGAGCTAGCATCGTGCCTGGTCCTCACAGGTATTGTGTCCTGACAATAGTGATATGTTTGACGTCCCCGTACTTGTCCTACGCAATGTCCGGTCATGACATGCATCACTCAGAGCAAAAGCAAGAGCATGCCATGGTGTATAACGACGCAGGCATGGTCATGAATCATAACGACAGCGACTTGCCTTTTGACTGCAAAAAGATCAGCCGGGATTATGCATTCACCATTCATGCTGGTGTGGCGTATGCCCGGGACTTCCCTGGCACAGTCTTTGGCATGGACCAACGTGAAATCACAGTAGATCCGTGTAGCCGGATCACCATAACATTCGTCAATGAAGATCAGGTACGGCATCAATGGATGCTGCATGGCTTGCCAAAATATCTATACGATCAAGGTATGTTTACGCTTGAAGCTATGGGCGAGCATACCCAATCTGGAACATTCATCGTGCCGGGAGATGACAAGACCTATCTGGTACATTGCGATTTGCCGCAGCATATGGAAAAGGGCATGAAAGGCCAACTGGTGGTTGGACGGGGAAGTGGCGATCTATGGAGTATCCCTGGAGTTAGCCGGGAATTTCGCCAACAAAACTATTTGCCTGGTCACGCAGCACTCATTTTTCTGCTGGCAATTATGCCGGGAATCACCGCGAGCCTGATTGTATTTGCTCGATGCGGAAAAATAAAAAGTTGACTTAATTAACCAGTACGGTTATTTTGAAAAAAAAGGTTAGGTCTCACTTCTGGTTAGTCATGTGCTAGTGCTCCTTCACTGTGTAGAGTACTTTGCAGAAGAAAGAGACACTAACTACCCCCTAGCTGACATCGAATAGCTAACCGAGTGCACCCTATGACGTTGTCGATTGTACTGGTTTTAATGATTGCAGGCTCCATATTATTCCACTTCCTAAGTCCGTGGTATTTCACTCCTATTGCCTCAAATTGGGGTGCCATAGACGCCACTATCGAACTTACATTTTGGATTACGGGCTTCGTGTTTACGGCCGTTAATTTGTTTCTGGCTTATGCTGTTTTCAAATATCGATATCAGGCAAATCGCCGTGCGGCCTATGAACCGGAAAACAAGAAGCTCGAATTATGGTTGACTGGCCTCACCACCATTGGCGTGGTAGCCATGCTGGCGCCCGGTTTGTTTGTCTGGAGTGACTTCGTCAATGTGCCAAAAGAGGCGCACTCATTTGAGGTGCTCGGGCAACAATGGCACTGGGGGTTCCGATTTCCTGGCAAGGACGGGCAATTGGGAACGGTCGATTCCAGGCTCATTAATCTGGATAATCCCTTCGGTATGAATCCGGATGACCCGGCCGGGCAGGATGACGTGTTGATCAACAGTAACGTTGTACATCTCCCGGTCGACAAACCGGTACGAGCGTTGCTTCGATCGAAGGACGTAATACACAATTTCGCAGTCCCGCAATTCCGGGTAAAAATGGATCTGGTACCCGGGATTGTCACTTTTCTGTGGTTTACTCCAACGAAAACCGGAACCTATGACATCCTTTGCGAAGAACTGTGCGGTATCGGGCACCATGTGATGCGCGGCAAGGTCGTGGTCGATGAAGCAGCGGACTTTCAAACCTGGCTTGACAGCTACCCCACCTATGCAGAGGTTCAAGCCAGGCCACCCCCGGACCCTGTCGCGGGCGCTGCTGCTTTTGTATTGTGCGCCACGTGCCATGGGGCACAAGGTGAAGGCAATATTGACCAGCATGGGCCAAAACTGAGCGGTCAGGAACCCTGGTACCTGAAACGGCAACTAGAGTACTTCAAGCAGGGGGTACGCGGCACGCATGCAGAGGATGCATATGGCAAACTAATGGCGCCGATGGCGGCAACGTTAATCAACGAGCAAGCGATCGACAACGTAATCGCCTATATCCAGACCTTACCCGACGATCCCGCACCAAGCACTGTGCACGGCAACGTCGACAAAGGAGAAAAAACTTACCGGCTATGTGCTTACTGCCACGGACCCAAAGGTCATGGTCGATGGGCACTCAATGCGCCACGTCAAGCAGGCATGAGCGACTGGTATCTGGTCACTCAGCTTAAAAACTTCAAGCACGAGATTCGTGGCAGCCACTCCGGTGACCTCTATGGCGGGCAAATGAGCGCAATGGCGAAGACGCTGTCTTCTGATGCGATCATCAATAATCTGGTTGCATACATCAATACATTACCGCCGCCTGACCGTGCCGGGCAAATTGTTAGCGTCATGCCCGGAGCGCAAAAACGCAGGGCAGTAGCAGATGAGTAAACAACGTATGAGGGTGTCGTGATGGTAGCGGTTGCAATTGCTGATCAAGAACAAGTACTCCATGAACCCCAGAGCTTTATATCCCGATACATTTGGAGTCAGGATCACAAGGTTATTGCGATTCAATACGCGATAACCGCGATAGCTGTCGGTCTTGTTGCGCTGGTGCTGTCCTGGTTGATACGCCTGCAAATCGGTTTCCCTAATGCGTTCGATTTTATTGATCCGGCTTCCTACTATCAGTTCGTGACCATGCACGGCATGATCATGGTGATATACCTCTTAACGGCATTGCTCCTGGGGGGATTTGGCAACTACCTTATCCCGTTGATGATCGGTGCACGCGACATGGTTTTCCCCTATATGAACATGCTGAGCTACTGGGTCTATCTGCTAGCAGTGCTGGTACTTATGGCCAGTTTTTTTGTGCCCGGGGGACCCACTGGTGCCGGTTGGACCCTGTATCCACCGCAAGCCATTCTGCAAGGTACCCCCGGGGCAACGTGGGGCATCATACTGATGCTCTTGTCACTCGTTATTTTCATCGTTGCCTTTACCATGGGGGGGTTAAATTATGTCACAACAGTTCTCCAGGCTCGCACCCGCGGCATGACATTGATGCGCATGCCGCTGTCGGTCTGGGGTCTTTTTGTTGCCACCATCCTGGGTTTGCTGGCATTTCCAGCACTCCTGGTAAGCGGCGTCATGATGCTGCTCGACCAGGTGATTGGAACCAGCTTTTTCATGCCGGCCATAGTGGATATGGGCGAACAATCTACTTACAGCGGTGGCAGTCCGATTCTGTTCCAGCACTTATTCTGGTTCTTCGGCCACCCCGAAGTGTACATCGTTGCACTTCCGGCATTTGGCATTGTGTCGGATATTCTCAGCACCCATGCGCGCAAGAACATATTCGGCTACAGGATGATGATTTGGGCCATTGTAATCATCGGCGGAATGAGTTTTATCGTTTGGGCACACCATATGTATGTGAGCGGTATGAATCCCTACTTTGGATTCTTTTTTGCAACCACCACGCTGATCATCGCGGTGCCAACTGCTATCAAGGTATACAACTGGGTGTTAACCCTATGGCAAGGTAATATCAGGCTCACGGTCCCCATGCTGTTTGCCATTGGTTTTATCTTTACATTTGTTAACGGCGGTCTAACCGGTTTGTTCCTGGGTAATGTAACTGTTGATCTACCATTGTCAGATACCTACTTTGTTGTGGCACACTTCCACATGGTCATGGGGGTATCACCGATACTGGTTATATTCGCTGCAATCTATCACTGGTATCCTAAAATTACCGGTAGAATGCTGGACGATACCATGGGTAAGATCCATTTCTGGACCACTTTCCTGGGCACCTACGCAATCTACTTCCCAATGCATTATCTGGGATTTCTTGGGGTGCCGCGACGTTATTTCGCCTTTGGCGTCACGGGTTTCATTCCTGAATCTGCACAAATGTTAAACGCCACTATCACCATAGCCGCCCTGTTTGTCGGCGTGTTCCAATTCCTGTTTCTCTTCAATCTGGTTTGGAGCCTATTCAAAGGCAAGCAAGCAGGGAGTAATCCCTGGGAAGCCACAACCCTTGAATGGCAGACACCGCAAACACCGCCTGCCCATGGAAACTGGGGACCGGAACTCCCGGAGGTACACCGATGGGCCTATGACTATAGCGTCCCGGGTGCTCCCCGGGATTTTATTCCGCAAACCGTACCCTTTTCGGAAACGCCGTTCCAGATCGACACGGAACACGAATCATGAGCATCTTATCCACACTGATGACAATGCCCTGGATCGCGAGTGCCGAGCCCCCGGCCGAAAATCCTTTGGCTTCAACTTCACCGAAGAAAGTTGCATTAGTCGTCTTCCTGGGGGTCGTCTCATCTGTCTTTTTCTTGTTTATAGCTGCATACCTCATCCGTATGAACTATGGTGATTGGCGTCCGCTAAGAGATTCGCAAATTTTATGGCTCAACACACTTGTTCTGGTGGCGAGTAGTTTTGCATTCCAACGTGCGCGCAATGCCGCAGGAAAAGAACAGCGACAAAGCACAACTCGATATTTGTTGTTAGCAGGATTTCTTACTTTGGTGTTCCTGAGTGGACAGCTTTGGGTATGGCAGCAAATAAATAGCGATGGAAACCGAATTTTGACAGACCCGGCAAGCGCCTTTTTTTATCTCCTGACAGGCGTCCACGGGCTACATTTGCTCGGTGGCCTATACGTTTGGCTTAGAACTGTTATCCGGATATTGTCTGGCTACAGCGCCATGACAGTGAGGCTGTCGGTAGAACTATGCTCTGTTTATTGGCACTACTTGTTATTGGTGTGGTTGCTTTTATTCGGTTTATTGTTGGCCACTTAATATTTATAAACCAATTAATGCATGCACGACAGGAATGGCTGTGGTTGAAAAAAAAGGACAACTAACATGTCTGAAATGATTCATACAGGAAGTGCTCTTTCCATGCCCGATGGTATGGAAGGGTTTGTAACCGATTGGTCCGCCGATAAACAGGCATTTAATGTCCCGTGGGGCAAGGCCATGATGTGGATCTTCCTCTTGAGCGACACGTTTATTTTTACTTGCTTCCTGACAAGTTATATGTCGGTTCGCATGTCAACGACCGTACCCTGGCCTGATACCAGTGAAGTTTTCGCATTAACGCTGTTTGGCAATCATATTCCGCTGATTCTCATCGCCATCATGACCTTCATTCTGATTAGCAGTAGCGGCACCATGGCGATGGCAGTGAATTTTGGTTATCGCAGGGATCGTAATAAAACAGCGCTACTAATGTTCGCAACAGCCCTCTTCGGTGCAAGCTTCGTTGGCTTGCAGGCTTTCGAATGGACCAAACTCATTATGGAAGAAGGCGTGCGTCCATGGGGCAACCCAATGGGAGCCGCCCAGTTTGGTGCCTGCTTTTTTATGATTACAGGGTTTCACGGACTTCATGTTACTGCCGGTGTGATCTACTTGTCGATTGTTGCATTTAAGGTAAAGCGCGGCGACTACGAGGAAAAAGGTAACTATGAAATCGTTGAAATAGCCGGACTATACTGGCACTTCGTCGATTTGGTCTGGGTATTTATATTCGCATTTTTCTATCTTTGGTGAGATTAGGTTATGACAACTTCACAAGCGCATGACATTGACGGTGGCCAACATCCTATATCCCTGTATCTGTGGATCTGGGGATTGTTATTTGTGCTTAGCAGCTTCTCTTATGCGGTTGATTATCTTCAGTTTCAAGGGTATCTAAGATGGTCTCTCATCATCATCTTTATGCTGCTGAAAGCGGGCCTCATCATTGCCATTTTTATGCACATGGCATGGGAACGGCTGGCACTAATATGTGCCATCCTCCTGCCCCCTATTGTACTTCTGGTGTTAATTGGATTGATGACGCTCGAAGCTGACTATGTGTTTCTGACAAGGTTGCTTTTCTTCGCGTAAGGTAAGCGATCGCAGTTCCGGCCAACTCAACTTGCGGATATGGCCAGGAATACCCACGGCACACAACTACCTGGCCTCACCTCACTTGTCTTGTTGCTCCATAGATTCAAGTCTTTGCAACGCTTTTGTTAAACCGAACACAATTACAAATACAAGAAACAATGCGACCGCCACGGGAAGTACGGACATGGCAACAGACTTAATTTCATATGCCTTATATTCAGCATACTGAATATCATTGTTAGCAACCAAATAACGGCTTTGGTTTATATGATTACTATCGGGTTGATAGGAAACCACAAATACAACGCTATGATTGTTACCAAAAGTGCTGTCGAATGTTACCAGGGGCCAGGAGTTCCGGGCGTCTTGCCAATCGAATGTCATCGGCCATACACCATGCTCATCAAGATATTCAATATCCCTTTGGCATACCGAGAGCATATTTGCTTGCACTTCCAATGACACTTTCAATTTCATTCTGGATAGATCGTCATATTCAAACCAACGAAAAATCTGGCAATGTTCAGTGCCTCCTTCCTGCCAAAACGCCACAAAGGGAAAATCCCGCGGCAGTGCAGAAACTGATACCACCTCATATCCGGGTCTAACAACCAGGACAATAGCAACCAGGAGCAAATAGCAAACCAGAATTACAATGCCGATTTTCATAATCGTTTTAGTGACAGAACGACTCATCTAGTGAAAACCTTTTCGAGTGCACGATCTGCAATGACGGATCTTCCGCAAGAATAGTTCGAAGCATAGCGGGATCGAGTATTCCGCCCAGATGACAATGCAACTCTGCCAGCATAACAAGCTTTAGGAATTATCCTGAGCGCGCTGCCACGCAACTACATCACGATATTTCAGGTCCCCACCAAAAATATCGAGTGCACTGCCGATGGTCAAATCAATCTTTCCTTGTCCCTTTATCTGAACATTCGCAAGATCAGTCAATTGTCTTGCACCTCCGGCATAGGTAACCGGAATCGAAACGATATCTGCAAGTTTTTCAACAAGTTGATACTCCACTCCAGTCTGTTGGCCTTCAACGTCTACGCCATGAACCAGAAACTCCTGACAATATTCTGCAAGACGATTGACAGCCTCATACTCGATCTTTACCCTTGTAAAGGTCTGCCAGTGATTCATTACAACCCAATAGTCAGCTCCCCGTTTTCTGCAACTTAGATCAATGACTAACCTCTCTTTACCAACGATGTTCTTGAGTTGTGACAGCCTTTCGAAGTTGATGTCACCATCCTGAAAGATATAGGAAGTTACTATTACATGACTTGCACCGGCATCAAGATAAGATCTTGCATTCTCATTGGTCACACCGCCACCATATTGCATACCACCGGGAAATGCCTTTAACGCACTTAGAGCTTGTTCCTGATTGCCCGGGCCCAGGGATATTACATGCCCGCCTGTTAGACTATCTTCTCTATACATCTGCGCAAAGGCAGAGGCAGCGACGTCGGTCTCAAAGTTAGTGACTGGCTTGTTGCCTTTATCCTGTAGCAGTGACCCGCCAACAATTTGAACAACACGTCCTTCACGAAGATCAATGCAGGGTCTAAATCTCAAGCATATATCCTTTGCAACCGGTTTTAGGTAATCATCTCTGACTGAAAAGCAAATACCAGGGTACCTGCTTGCCATACTTGTATTTCAATAGGAAGCCATTTGCCCTGCTGAAGTTATAGCAGCTCACACTGGCCAAATAGCTGCTGCTCAAAGCTTGCTAATACACACCTTGTTACGGCCAAGTCCCTTCGCCTCATACAGCGCACCATCCGCTGCTGCTATCAACTCTTTCCTGTCATTGTCCTGCCGTGGCGTTATGGTGGCCACGCCAATACTGATGGTTATCTGTAATTCATTGCCATCGGCTACTATGGGTAACGCTTCAATGTGGTTTCGAATCTGTTCCGCCAACAAATAGGCATTTGAGTTGTAGGTATGCGGCAGAATTATCACAAACTCTTCACCGCCATACCGGGCCAGTATATCTGCGGGTCTTTTCAGTTTAGCCGCAATCCCGTTGGCAATTGTGTGCAGACACTCATCTCCCGCAATATGGCCATAGGTGTCATTGACCGATTTGAAATGATCCAGATCGAGTAGTAGCAACGAAATCGGGTATCTCTGCCGTGCGGCACGCTTCCATTCCACATCATACGCTTCATCAAAATACTGCCTGTTTTTGATACCCGTCACCGCGTCGAAGGTGGTTAGTTCCTTCAGCATGTCATGCGCTCTGGACAATTTCTGCAGCGCAGTTTTCAGTTCCAGAGTACGCTCCTGGACTTTCAGCTCCAGTTCCTTTTTGAGTTGCTCCTGCTCTTGTAATAAATGTGTATTTTCAAGTGCTACGGATGCCTGGGATGACAGGGCTTCAATTAGCGGTTTCATCTCCGGAGAGAATGGGATGATTTCACCGCTCTGGGGATCCTTGGCATTCAATAACTGCAGAACACCTATAATCTCTTCCTGGTGATTTTTAAGAGGCACGGTCAAAAATGATTTGGAACGATAGCCCGTGACACGATCAAATTCCTTGGTGCCTGAAAAGTCGAACAGGTCAGTCTCGTAAGCATCATCGATGACGATGGTCATCCCGGTATTAGCTGCACAACTGGCAATGTTTTTATTGTTCGGTTTGCCACCATCCGCGTACATTGCCACAGGCGGCAGTGTAATTTCATTACCGGAGTTCCCTCCCTGGGCGATGTCCAACGTGTCATTGAGCAATATTTCAAATTTCAGCTGGTCATCTTCTGAACGGATATAGAGCGTACCTGCGTCTGCATTGGCCATTGATTTGGCTTCTTGCAGAATTCGCTCCATCAGATTATCGATGTTCTTTTCCGCTGACAGAGCGAGCCCGATATTGATTAGCCGCTTAAATGTGGAGGTATCCTGACCAGCCATATGGGTCTTATCCCCTTGTTTCACGTAATATGGATAACCCTTGAAAATAAATCAAGGGTTCATTGTAACCACACCCCGTGGGCATTCTTATTCTATCGTATTCATGCAGATAGACCACGCCCGTCTATCCGACTTATTTTTGGCCGAAAAACCGCAATCCACAGCACAATGGCGAGATAGACGCTGCCGCTAACACTAATCGCCACCGGTGCCGAGCTGACAGTCGCAATGGCCCCGGCCAGAAGTCCTCCCAATGGTATCATGCTATAAGTGATGCCGTGGATTCCCATCACTCGTCCTCTGATTTCATCCGGCACCTTCAGTTGCAATACAGTCAGGGAGGTGATCATATATACAGAACTGCACACTGAAATTGTGAATACCGATGCCAGAGCAATCAGGTACGCACCTGCCAGGTCAGGGGCAAAGGCAGTCACCATCGCAAACACATAAATCAGAATAGCAGCCAACGCGCATGCTACCAGCATGATGACGCCCAATCTGCGTGAATGTTGAAAGGACCCCACCAGAATCGTCCCCGCAACCGAGCCTATACCCGTCGCAGAGATTAAATAACCATAACCGGTACCATCTGTTTGCAACAGGTCTGAGAAGGCTGGCATCAGTTGCATATACGATGTTCCAAAGAACATGCCAGCATATGAAAGGGGAATCAGGATGGCGAACAGGTGGTTTCCAGCGATGAATTGAACACCTTCACGGATCTGTCTGAGTGTAGATCCAACTGCACTGGTATTTACGGGTAGGGTGACTCTAAGTCCAGAAACAACCAGGAACATGATGAAAAAGCCGATGGCGCAGAGCAGAAATACCACCCAGGTATCCGACACAGCGATAAGAACGCCACCAAAAGCAGGCATCAGCATCCGACAGGATTGCCAGATGATTGAGTTGAGCGCTACGGCACTCATCATATTGTTCTGATCAATCAGGAGTGGAAAGATCGCTTGTCGTGTAGGCCAGTCAAACCCCGATACAAGGGCTATCAGTCCGGCGATAAGCAGCACGTGCCAAACGGCAACACTCTCTGAGTAATCCAGTATCGCCAATACCAACAATAGAAACCCCACCAACAGCGACGTGGCCATGAGCACTGATCTTTTGTCGAGCCGATCCGCCAATACGCCGCCGAACAGCGTCATGGCTATGGTGGGAATGGATGCAGCTGCCCCCAGGTATCCCAGATTCATGGCCGATCCACTCAATTCATAGACTAGCCAGCCCTGGCCCATCACCATCAACTGGGTCGCGCCAACTGATGCAAACGAGCCCAACCAATACCGAAGGTACTGAGGATGACTGAGGGCACTCAAGCGACCTTTAAACTGATAATTTAATCGCATCTGACTAAGTGACTTGCCAATCTATGTGCTCTTAACGGGCAACTTGCTATCTACCCCAGGGTTACACAAGCATATACTATTCCCAAGACGGACGTTTACCCCTGATAGCTAACATTAATTTCTGCGCATTTCGGCACGGGTAGCCGCCATTGACCTTTATGCGTTAGTATGGCAACAAAAAACCACCAATGGAGCCGTTGCAATGCCCAACTTTGGCGTACAGATCTTCCCTACCGATCAATCAATCCAACCCGTAGAACTGGCGAAAGCTGTCGAAGAGCGGGGCCTGGACTCACTCTTCTTTCCCGAACACTCCCATATACCGGTATCCCGGAAGAC
This sequence comes from Gammaproteobacteria bacterium, assembly GCA_030123805.1. Classification (GTDB taxonomy): domain Bacteria; phylum Pseudomonadota; class Gammaproteobacteria; order Pseudomonadales; family Azotimanducaceae; genus JASJXV01. Next base: position 1,388 of record JASJXV010000080.1, on the reverse strand, counting down.
GCCATTCCCCGGTGGTGACGATCTGCCCGAGCATTATTGGCGCACCCATGATCCCTTCGTTGCACTTGGGGCTGCTGCGGCCGTCACTTCGCGCATCACTCTGGGCACGGGTATTTGTCTGGTTATTCAGCGAGACCCCATTCATCTGGCAAAAGAGTGTGCCTCGGTGGATATGATTTCCGGCGGTCGGTTTGTGCTGGGTATTGGCGCAGGCTGGAATGTTGAAGAGATGAGTGATCACGGGGCTGACTACAAAAACCGCTGGAAGATTGTGCGCGAGAAGATTCTCGCCATGAAAGCTATTTGGCGTGACGATGAAGCGGAATTCCACGGTGAGTTTGTCGATTTTGAGCCCTTCTGGTCCTGGCCCAAACCGGTACAGCCGGGCGGACCACCCATCTGGATGGGTGCAAACTCCAAATGGGTTTTTGATCGGATCCTTGAGTATTGTGATGGTTGGATGCCCATAGGCGGTCCCGGCAGTGGCGGTATGGCGAACCTGCGTGCGGCGGCGGAAAAAGCAGGTCGTGACTTTGATTCGATTACGTTGGCTCTGTTCGGTGCGCCGGATGATCCGCAAAAACTTGAAGGCCGCATCGGACAGGGCTTCACCGAATTGATCTTCGGTTTACCCCAGGGCGATGCCGATGTTGTGTTGCCGGAACTGGACCGACTGGCCGGTATTGTCGAGGCATTCAAATAGTAGAAGTCGTAACAAGGGGACCGCCAGGAGCTGTCCCCTGCGATTGAATGCAAAAACTTCCGCGTTAATACCGCCTCGCCTTGAATCAGATCTGACCCGATTACAGTACTTCCAGAATGGCTTCGGCACTACTGACCTCGTAACTGCCGCCTTTATCCACGTTGAGGGTAGTTACTACACCATCATCCACTATCATGGCATAGCGTTGCGATCGTTGTCCCAGACCAAACCCGCTGCCGTCCAACTCCAGTCCCACGGCCCGCGTAAAGTCACCGTTGCCATCCGCGGCCATCATCAATTCCTCAGCATTCTGCGCCTTGCCCCAGGCGTCCATTACAAACGCGTCATTCACCGCCAGACACACAATGGAGTCAACTCCCTTACTCTTGATCGCATCCGCATTGACCACAAAACTAGGCAAGTGCGCGGCGGAGCAAGTAGGTGTAAATGCACCGGGGACCGCAAAAAGTACAACTTTTTTACCCGAAAACAGCTCTTCAGTGGTGAGATCCTCGGGACCGTTTGCACCCATGATCTTCATTGTTGCTGCTGGAATTCTATCTCCGATCTCAATAGACATGCTATCTCCTTTTTGTTTTTATAATTATTATGACCTTGCCAACTAGCGCCTAGTCATTCCAGGAACTGGGAGTCTGCGCCAGATAGGCATTCATTTCAACCCCGA
>JASJXV010000079.1 GCA_030123805.1 Gammaproteobacteria bacterium | reverse complement strand
ATCCAATTAGTCTTTAGTGCTGGTATTTTCCATCAGAAGATCGATTGCCACTGATTCTTCAATCCCACTCCAGGTGGGGTGCCAGGAACAGACAAAAATCGCCATTCGATCGAGATATGTAGCACTAAAGTCTCTAATAAAGCGGGATTGATGCAACACTGAGGTTTACATAATTACGATTTATTAACATTAGCTTAAGCATCCAAAGGCAGAGTAAATGAATCCATATCTGAAGAAGATGGGCTTTAAAGAGAGCGACAAAGTACTGATTACACATATAGATGATATTGGATTCTGTCATTCAGCCAACATTGCTGCATTTGAATGCCTTGAATTTGGTGCTGCATCTTGTGGCTCAATCATTGTGACGGCGCCATGGTTCCTGGAAGCTGCCGCTATTTGCCGTGACCATCCCCGGTACGATGTCGGTGTTCATCTCACCTTGACCAGTGAATATGCGACCTACCGCTGGTCAGCGCTCAGTAGCCGTGATGCCGAAACGGGTCTGATGGATGCACAGGGTTGTCTATGGCGAACAGCCAGGGAAGCGGTGCAGAGCATTCCTGTGGCTGCCGCAGAATCGGAGATGCGCAGACAGATTGAGGTAGCCCTGCAAGCCGGGATCGACGTTACCCATATCGATACGCATATGGGCACGGTTGTGCATCCGAAATTTCTCGGCAGCTATCTCAAGCTGGCGGATGAGTTTGCAGTACCTGCATTCCTGCCGAATATCACACGAGAGCGCTTGGCGCAGGTCTCAGATCCGGAGTTTATTGAAGCCTATGAACATATCATCGATCAGGTTCAGACAGAAGCGGTTCCCACCCTTGACGAGATTATTACCGAAACCCTGCACGCGGAAGATAACAAGATTGCGTTCTACAAAGAACTGATCGGCAATATCAAACCCGGATTAACACACCTGTTGTTCCACCCGGCAAAAATGGCAGAAGAATTGCAGGCGATCACACCTGATTCCTGTGCATGGCGCAATGCGGATTATCTTTGTTTTACAGATCCTGAACTCAAGCAGTTCATTGATGACTCGGATTTGACCCTGATCGGATACCGGGAGCTCAAAGCCCATCTGTGATAGCCAAAAAAGGGGGAAAAAAAAGGGGACGGAGGCATTAAATTTTTGCAATAGTCAACATACTGGTATGTTGATCATAATTTAATGCCTCCGTCCCCTTTTTTTTAGAGATGCTCCTACAGCGGAATTATGGTATAAAAGCAATCCATTTCAGATATCAGACAAAACACTAATGCAGGCACCCGACCAAAAACTGGACAGTATCGTACTGGATAGAATGGGCATCATTCTGTCAGGCACCTGTATGGCCCATTGCCTGCTGCTTCCCATTCTAATTACCCTGTTGCCTATTGTTCAGGGTAGTCTGCTGGAGGAAGAGAGCTTCCATGCCTTGTTGCTGATATTCGTCATGCCAACCAGTGTTATTGCACTCTTCATCGGCTGTCGCAAGCACAAGCATTTGCTGACAGCAGTCCTCGGTACGATTGGCTTGACAACCCTGACTCTGGCAGCATTCTGGGGTCACGATTGGGTCGGTTTAACGGGGGAAAGATTCATGACGATAACAGGTGGCGCCATACTTGCGCTGAGCCATCTGTTTAACTACAAACATTGCCGTTCTGTGAACTGCCAGCATTAATCAGTTTCTCGCCAGTCGTAAGTAACAATCCGGGATCTGACGATCTCCTCATATAGACCCATCATGAGTGACTGCAGTTGCAGTCATGCGACTTCAACTTCCACCGGTATACCGGTCATAAATGCCTGATTACTCAGTTTCTCATAGCTACCCGGACCGGATGCTAGCAGCTCATTGGCGTTTACACCGGGATTGGCTCTGACGACAGATAAGGAACTGGTTTGATCATTGCCCCAACCATGGGTCATGGCGACAACACCGGGTCGCAGGGTATCATCCAGAGCGACCTTGACCGTGAGCTTACCGTTCTCGTTGCAGATGTTTACCATCGATCCGGCACCGATATTACGCGCCCTGGCATCCTCAGGATGCATATAGAGAGGATTGTCCTGATGTGGTCCTCGCCGCAGTTTCTCTATATTGTTCAGCCAGCTATTGATCATGTAGATTGTGCGTCTTGAGATTAACTTTAGCTGCGTTTCCGGTTCGTTGGTCAGTGCATCGAATATTACTTTGCAACGGGCAATCGCCTCCTCAAACAGCAGGGGACAACAATCTACCTGTTGGTCTTCTGTCTGGATCCAGTCCGAATAGAATTTCCCGGCCTTGACCGCCGGTAACAAGACGGTTGCCGAGGGTTGCAGTTTCAATTCGTTTACCGACAGATTCTTGCCAGCCAGCATATGATCTATGCGGGCAAACAGATCAGGGTGTTCTGAATCATCGAGAACAGAATCGAATCCCAGAGCTTGCTCCAGCCTTGCCAGTATCCACCATTCGGGTTTGCGTGCATATCTGGGTGATACCATGCGATCGGTATATTGAACGAATGGTTGCTTCTGCATACCCAACCCGCAAATATTTATGTCCTCGCGTTCAAACATGTCGGTTGCGGGTAACGCATAGTCCGCCAGTTCTGCCGTAGCACTCGGGTATATATCGATAACAAAGATGAACTCGAGTTTTTCCAGCGCATGGCGCATACGGACCGGGTTGGCAATTGATAACAATGGATTGCCGGAGATTACCACCAGCGCACGGATGGGGTTTTCTTCCATCTCGATCATGTCCGGCAGCAGGGTTGCGGGAAGCGAGCCGCGAATACGCCTGATCTCTCCCAGGGGTCCATCAAAAAAGGGACTTTCGACATCGACTCTACCGGCCTTTGCTGCAGGATAAAACCCCAGGGAGTACAGATTACCGCCCTGCCGATCCAGATTTCCGGTAACGAAACTGAGCATGTTGAGTAACCAGTACGCCAGTGTGCCCTGGCGCCCCATATTGACTCCGGTGGACATGTATATCGCCGCTCTTGGGGCATTTGCAAACTCGTTAGCAAGATTTTCAATTGCAGCGACGCTGATACCAACGATATGTGCAACTTTCTCAGGGGGATACGCGCGAATAAATTCTCTCAGCCCGGCGACGTGACGGCCATGTTGTTCGATGATGCCATCGTCAAACATGCTGTTTCGTTCAAGGTGGCATAACATAGCAGCCATTAAATACACATCCGTATCCGGTTTTACCCGTATCAGCTCACCAATGCCTTTGACCGTTTCGTTCTCACGGGGGTCGACGAAACGAATTTTTGCGCCTCTTTTCTTAGCATCGCGTAATGTCTGCATGGGATCTGCAATTGAGAAAAAACTCATGTGCGAAACGCGCGGATTGGCGCCAAAAATCAACAGGAAATCCGTGTTATCAATATCCGGAATCAGGTGAATGGTACTGGAGCCGAAAACAGCTTCGCTACCGGCAAACTTGTTAGTACAGTCTTGTGTACCGGAACTGAAATTTCGGCGAATCTCATTCTTTACCAGGAACGAACTGATGGCTGGTCCGGCCAGAGTGTTGAATGCGAGCGGGTTGCCTGCATAGGAGGCAATCGCTTCCGCTCCATATTTGTCTCTGATTGCTGTAAGCCTGTCCGCTATCTCGGCAATTGCGCTGTCCCAGCTAATTTGCGTGAATGATCCGTCGGATTGTCTTCTTGTGGGGTAATTCATGCGATCGGGATCACGATGCAGGTCCAGCATCGCGAAACCTTTATGGCAGGCAAATCCCCTGGTGACCGGATGATCCTTGTCCACTGTCAGAGCGATGATATGATCATCTTGTACTTCTGCGATCAGGGCACAGGAAGGTTCACAGAGTCGACAGAAAGTATGTTTTTTTATTGACATTTTGGCGTGCCGCGATGCTTATTTGGACCCGAGTTAACAACGGAAACCCTGCCACGTCAACAGACATATCGATCAGTTTCAAGAATGACTATTATTTCGTCAGCAGTCGCGTCGCTATCGGCAAAGCCTCGATAGTCAACGCATGTCGTTTTTTAAACAGGGTCATGGCTGCATCCGAAGGTGTACGGGAATCCTGCCAGACAGTGAGGTTTTTATACCAGGTCAGAAGCAGCATCTTGCCCTTGTCATCCTGCCTGTCCTGCAGTGCAAATAAGCCCTGAATCTGGCTATCAAAGTCGCCTTCAAACGAAATCCATGCAGTTTCAGAGAGACTGGCAATTGCATCGACATCCTTGTTCAAAATATCTAACCAGCGAAATACGTAGAGCCCGGCTTTGCTTCGGGGGTTATGCTCAGTTGGCCTGACGGTCGGCACCAGATCCAGTGTTAGCTGAACCTGAAGGTCCAGTTCCTTTACACTGTTCGCCAGTGAACGGGTGTCGTCATTACCCAGGGTCATCCAGTACAACTCGTTAGTCGCCAAACCAAAAACACCCGTAAAGACGCCATAGCTCACCTGGTCCTCTGCAGCCGCTATTGGTATCAGAAGGTCCTGGATCTTGCTGATGGTGTTCTGGATGTTGTTTGAATTGCTATCCTTGATTTGCAGCAGGTGGTAAACGGTCATTTCGGTTATTCCTTTAAGGATACAGACACAACGGGCTAATCAAGCTCTGTCTCTTACGCTGCTCAACCGGTCGCGTCATTGACCAATTATATGGGGCAAAGATAAGCTTTATCCAACAATTCTGAGACCTCTACGCGACCCGGTCGGATCGCCTCGAACCGGGTTAAGAGAGGGGTTTATCGCGGCGTGAAGATATTGCCCTGAATCCGCTTGGTGCGGATGTCCCCGCTGCCCTTCGCATCGACCCGAAAATCGCCCGTCACATCCGAGATATCGATGCTGCCTGAACCATCGGTACCGATATGTACATGTCCTTCGACATGACTGATCTGAATGTTCCCGGAACCATCGCTATCGATCGTGACATCACCCCCTGTATAGTCGATGTCGATACCACCGGAGCCGTCCCGACCAATCTTTACGTAACCCCCGGTTCTGGAGATCTCAATTTCCCCCGATCCGTCAGCAATTATGTCGACATCACCCGTTACGTTGGCAAGATCCACATCCCCTGAACTGTCTGTTACCGATATCGAGCCATCCAGTCCACGTATGACAATATCGCCGGAACTATCCTCAATGCGGGTACTCGACTTCAGATCGACACCCTTGATCTTGCCGGAACCGTCGTTGATGGAAGCGGCGGATATGCCCCGCAGGATAATATCACCGCTGGAATCCTTGATGTGAATTGGCATCTCGGCCGGTAACTCAACCTCCAGATCCATATACGCATAGTCAGGATCCCAGAAGGTGTTGCTGGGCGGCATGATAACCGTTACCACCAGCCTTTGATCGGATAATTCGACTTCCAACCTGATGTCTTTTAGATATTTCTCAGAATCAGCACAGATCCTGCCTCTGATAGCGAGTTCATCGGCAGAATGACTCTGGATATACAGCTCTCCCGCCAGTGCATTGAGTTCAATACTTGCTATGGAGGCAAGATCGCGGCGCACGGATTCGAAGCGTTCGTATTCACAAGGATCCGCGACAACACTGCTGCATAGCAGTGAGGACATCAGAAATACGGGCAAGCGGATGTGCATGTCATCCCTCCAGGATAGGCTAGATTGTTTACTGGTTTGACGTCCCTTGCGTGGAAATGGTTTAGAAATGGTTTGCAAGCGGTTTGCATTGGTTGGTCAGGCGGATTTGACTTGTTGTCAGTTATATCAGGATCAGCAGTCATGTCAAGGAGTCGTATGATAAGGATGGACAAAATCTGTTTGACTTGCGATAAAGACAGCAATTAGCTGATTTCGATTCTTTCCTATTAGTGAGCAGGATACAAAACCATGACTACACTCGAATTTGACTTTAATTCAAGCGTCGACAATCTATCCCTTAGAGGTTACTGCTGGGACGCTGCAGAGTCACCCGGCGGTGTTGTGGTAATCGCCCATGGACTGGGAGAACATGCGCGCCGCTATGCACTCTTCGGCACCGAACTAAACGCAGCCGGATATACAGTTTTTGCTCTGGATCATCGTGGCCATGGCGGCTCGCCTGGTCCTTCAGGGCTGGGTGATTTCGGAGCGGGTGGGTGGAATGCACTCGTGTCTGATATGGTACAGCTTATAGAGATTGCCAGCGAAAAGTGCAAAGGCTTAAAGGTCACGCTGTTTGGGCACAGTATGGGATCTTTTGCTTGCCAGCAACTGGTCCTGGATGCCAGTACAATGATAGACGCGCTGATATTGTCCGGCTCAGCGGCAGTAGACAAATTGTTTGCAGCAAATGCGGCGTCACTTGAAAATTTACAGGCCGACGACAAATCAGCATTTAGCCCCTACAATGCCCTCTTCGAACCTGCACGGACTGATTTTGACTGGTTGTCCAGAGATTCCGCAGCAGTAGATAAATACATTCAAGATCCGTTGTGTGGATTTGATCTTCTCCCGGAAAGCGGCATGACAATGGTAGTTGCAGCCGCGAGACTGTCAGATCCTGAAGCACTCAAGCAGATTAGACCGGATCTGCCGATGCTGCTGGTTGCCGGTGATATGGATCCGGTCACTGGACAATTGGCCTTTCTGGAGGTTCTAAAGGAACGCTATGAAACTGCGGGTATAGCCAAAATCGAGACCCGCTACTATGCAGAGGGGCGCCATGAGATGCTGAATGAAATTAATCGGCAAGAGGTGGTCAACGACATAATTGCCTGGCTGGATAAGACCCTCTAATGTCGAGACGTCTGCGCTGCTATCTGATAACACCCGTCTTGTTCATTTCACTGCTGGTCCTTGCTGCGCAAGTCGAAGGGGATTTCTGTGCATCTCCGTGGCGAAAACCCTCGGTTCGATTGCAAACGTCATTTGATAATGATGCCAATTTCAAAGCGCCGCACAGCGCGGAGTTGGCAGCTGCCAGATTCAGTCTGAGTGCGCTTTTTGCGCAATCCGGACTGCAACGGAACGGCTATGATTCCATTGCTGGTGTAGTGCACAATTACAGCGCCTTGTCCCTTGAAGGGTTCAATCCCGCAGCCCAGACAAATGGAGATCTCCACACGCTTGCACTGCCGTGGTACTGGTCAAAAAAAACTGATCACATAGAGCGTCGGTTTGGCCTGGCTGCTGCGATATCGACATCCTCTAATGGTCTGAAGAATCCTGATAAACTTGACCATCGGGCATTGCAACTCTGGCTATCATGGGAAGACAGGAGAACTATCAATCAAGACTGGGATTGGCTGTTGGGGATCTGTGCTGACCATCGGTTCGGCAAGTATCGATTTTATCCTGTCGTCGGTGTGGTGAGAAAGATGGGTGCCGCAGGCATGCTGAGACTGGCGTTCCCTGATTTGCAATTCGGTTGGTCCTGGAGTGATCGGTTGAGATTCGATCTGCGCCTTGAGCCCATGGGTAATGAGTGGAGTGTGTACGATGACAGTCTCGAAAAGGAGTCGAGTTTTCAGTGGCGCTCCTGGTCAGCAAGTGCGGAAGTCAACTGGCGGTTGTTTGCTGAGTTCAGTGTATTCCTGAGAGCAGGACAGCGCTTTAAACAGGCGCTGGAATTTAAGCTGGCCGATGACTCCAGATTAAAAACCCACCTGGATGATACCTTCTATTGGTCACTGGGATTGGTGTGGTGGTTGTAACACCTGGCCTGCATATTTCACGAAGGCGGTCTAAAATGGTCGCAAATCTTAGCTATAAATATGCAGGCTAGGCTTCTGAATAGTCTGGTTAGTAAGAACTGAACGGAGAACAAATTGGCTTGCATAAAGCTCCCTGGATTATTAGCTCTGCTTTTCGGCTTCCTGTTCGCTGTGCAAAGCCAGGCAGCGCCCAGGGCGGATCTTTGGTCTTACTGGTTGAAGTCAGATGAGTCAGCCTCTCTCGCTATTGATCACGGAGACTGGCAGACATTTCTCTCAGAATATGTCCACGCCGATAACACCGGTATGAATCGGGTCAATTATAGTGCCGTGACCAGGGCGCATAGAACAGATCTCGATGCCTATCTCAGGCGTCAGTCGAAACTCTCCATCACCGGTTATCCGCGAGCAGAACAGCTGGCGTTCTGGATCAATCTCTACAATGCGCTGACTGTAAAGGTCATACTTGACCACTACCCGGTGCAGAGTATCCAGGCTATCGATATTTCTCCCGGCTGGTTCAGTGCCGGTCCCTGGGGCAAGAAACTGCTCACCATTGAGGGCCGTGCTTTGAGTCTGGATGATATAGAACATCGTATCCTGCGGCCGATCTGGAAGGATTCCCGGATTCATTATGCCGTCAATTGCGCATCGGTTGGCTGCCCTGATCTGAGTCAAACAGCCTATAACGGCGCCCATGTTGTATCAGAGCTCATCCGTGCAGCGCAGAGATACGTGAACCACCCGCGTGGTGTGACCGTGTTGCATGGTCAAGTGCAGGTTTCGAGCCTCTATAAATGGTTTAAAAACGATTTTGGTGGTAGTGAGATGGCTATTCTGGACCACCTCAGACAATATGCGTCAGGCAAATTGAAATACAAACTGGAAAACGTTTCCGACATATCCGGCTATGCATATGACTGGGCACTGAATGACCTGCGGAATGATCAACTGGGTGATTCACCTACATGATCAAATAGAATAAGTTGCAATGCCTGGCTGTAACGGTAAATGAACTTTGCAATCCACTCAAACAGTAGATCATTGCCGCATCAGTCTTTTGGCAGACCAAGAATCCGTTCTGCGACTATGTTCTTCTGGATATTCGGTGTGCCGCCACCTATGACCACATCAGGCCAGCTCAACGCCGCAGTAGCCCAACGACCGTGATCTACCGCTTCTTCCTGTCCGCTCAGTTGAAGTCCTGCCTGGCCCAGTATGTCAACTGCGAAGTCAGTCATGTCAATCTCCAGTAACGCCCGGTGCAGTTTGTTAACGGAAGTTTCACTGGACAGTGGTTCGCCCTTGATCTGTTTGGTTAGATAACGTAAACCATTTAGTCGCATGGCTTCTATACGTGATTCAAACTCGGCAATTCTTCTTCTCACACCGACATCCTTACGTGCCGGTTTGCCATTTTTGCGGGCTTTTTTTATCAGTTCTTTGAGATTTTCCAGTTTTTCATACATGGCAGTTACTTCACCGATACTGGATCTTTCATTTGCCAGGGATGAAATCGTTACTTCCCAACCCTTGCCTTCCTCTCCCAATCTGTTTTCAACCGGTACGCGCACATTGTCGAAAAAGATCTGGGCAAAGATAGATGCCCCGGCCATATTCTCGATGGGTTGAATATCTATTCCCGGACTGTCCAGTTTAACTAACAGGCTGGTTATGCCCTCGTGTTTGGATTCACTGCTGTTGTCGGTGCGAACCAGCATCGAGATCCAGTCCGCAAATGGCGCCAGGGATGTCCATATTTTGGTGCCATTAATTACATAACTGTCACCGTCGCGTACAGCCTTGCACTGCAGCGACGCCAGATCACTACCAACGTTGGGTTCGGAATAACCCGTGCACCACTGATACTTACTATCCAGAATTTCCGGGATAAATCTCTGTTTCTGTTCCTCGGTGCCGTATTTGATGATGCCGGGTCCAACCCAGGCCAGGCCCATAAAGCAGGTGCCCAGAGCTGGCGCTCGCCGTCGAGCCATTTCCTCCTTGAGGATAACCTGCTCCATGATATTGCCGCCGCCACCGCCGACTTCCTTTGGCCAGGAGAATCCTACCCAGCATTTTCCCCTGACCTTTTTTAACCATTCCGCCATAAAGCCGGGACCGCGCTGCTCCCAGGGTGGCAAATTTTTGTCCAGAAAGTCACGTACTTCCTGTCTGAATGCCTGTTCCTCCTGGGTGTATTCGAAATCCATCACAATCCTCCCAGTGCGGCGATGCGCTCATAGTGATAATCGGAATCGCCAAACATGGGTCTGGCCCACTTTGACCGTTTCAGAAATAACTGCACATCGTATTCGGCGGTAAATCCAATAGCGCCATGCAACTGCACACCTTCAATTCCGATCGCTACGAATGCATCTGAAGCATAGGCTTTGGCAATGGATGCGGAACGCGAAAGCTCGTCAGGACTCTGATCAATAGTCCAGGCTGCGTAGTAGAGCAGCGATTTGAATGATTCAATGTCCAGGTAAATCTCTGCCAGCCGGTGTTTAACACCCTGGTATTTTCCAATTGGATGACCGAACTGAATTCGATCCTTGGCATATTGGGTTGTCATTTCCAGAACTGTTTCGGCAGCACCGATCATCTCTGCAGTAACCGCAACGCTGCCTTTGTCAAGCAGGCGAGTCATGGCTTTGCCGTCACATTGCAGTAGATTACTCGCGTCGATGCTGACATTATCCAGTTTCAAGGTGCCGGTTCGTTTTGATTCATCCATGGTAGCGGTGGTCGATGTGTCAACGCCCGGCTCATCCCTGGCGATGAGTGCCAAGGCCAGTTCGTCACCATCGCGAAAGGCCACCAGGAACAGGTCTGCGATACCTGCATCCGGAACAAAAGACTTGTCACCGGTGAGAGTTCTTTCCGAGCTGATTGCCAGAGTAATATTGTCGAGTTGTGGGCAGTCGTGTTCGTCCAGGATAGCGCATGCAGCAATCGTGTTACCACTGGCAATTTCAGGTAGCCATTTCTTTTTCTGTGCTGCGTTGCCGAGTTCAACCAGCGTGGATGCTGCCAGGGTTGTTGAAATAAAAGGCGAAGGGAATAGTGATCTGCCCGTCTCCTCAAGCACAACGATCAGGTCTTCCCAGAAAAGGCCGACACCGCCAAATTCAGCAGGAATAATCAATCCGAGCAAGCCAAGATCTGCCATCTGTTGCCACAGATCAGCAGATACGCCTGACGGTTGTTTCATTATCTTACGTACTTCAGGCATGGCGCAGTTGTCATCCAGAAATCGCCGCACCTGATCTCGAAGCAAATCCTGTTCCTGTGTAAAACCAAAATTCATGTTTCACCCTCTCAAGTGGATTTTTTAAATTCGTGAGTCAGATAAGTGGTCGCAAGCGGATCCACCCAGATTCGATCTCCAGAGTTCCCCGTGCATAACCATCTTCACCCGGTAGCAGTAATTCAAGGGTCCTGGTATCTACTCTGACCCTCTCGTCGCTTTGGTTAGCGGCAGCGGCACGCATGACTTCATCAGTGGTATTAAAGAGCGACAATGACCTGATCATGCGCAAGGTTGGCGTCATTAAAACCATCTCGTTAGACGCAAATTTTTGCAGAATCTCATCCGGGGAGAACCACTCAGCATGGACCGTTTCCCGATTGTCATGGATGGGTTCCTGGTCCCTGGGCATACGGGCTATGAAGAAGCGTGCGTCAAAACGACGTGGCGGACCAGGCGGCGTTATCCAGTGAGCGATATAGTGCATCTCACCGGCATCCATAATAAGGTTTTCTGCTTGCACAAAATCAAGGAAATCCAGTTTGCGATCATTGACGTGATCCCTATAGTCTTCGAATTTTCGTGTGTGCATGGCATCTGTGAGACTCACGGCCTGCTCAGCACCCTTGAATCGTGCCAGTAGTACACCCGCTTCTTCGAAGCACTCGCGTATCGCTGTGATATAGTAGGCCAGGCCACCGGATTGTAAACCCATCAATTGGCTGGCCTCGGCATCAGTCCGGTGTTCACAAATTGCTTGATAATCGTCGTGATCATCACTGGAATCTACGGAACCGCCGGGGAAAACCCACATGCCTCCGGCGAACACGGTATTGGCATCCCGCCGCATCATCAGTACTTTCAGATCAGGTCTATCATCGACCAGCATGACAGTGGCAGCAGGCTTTATTGCCACGGCAGCAGGATCATAATCGGTCATATATTTGCAGTAAGTGAATTTGTCTCAGGCCACTAAAATAACAGAAAAAAGCAGAAAAAAGGGGACGGAGGGATTATTTTTTGATCAATTGGTATATACCAATTGATCAAAAAATAATCCCTCCGTCCCCTTTTTCTCTTTTTCTAGGCGGATACAGCTTTCTTCCGTGACCTCGACAAAATCTTCCTCAGATACCGCCCGGTCTCGGATTGATCCTCGGCAGCAACATATTCGGGTGTACCCTCGGCAATCAGCATACCGCCTCCAGGGCCGCCGTCCGGGCCAAGATCGATGATCCAGTCGGCAGTTTTTATAACATCCAGGTTGTGCTCGATGACAGTGACCGTATTCCCGGCATCAACCAATCTGTTAAGAACCTGCAGAAGTTTGCGCACATCGTCGAAATGAAGACCGGTCGTTGGTTCATCCAGGATATAGAAGGTTTTACCCGTTGCCACTTTGGATAGCTCTCTGGCCAACTTGATGCGTTGCGCTTCACCACCCGAAAGGGTGGAAGAAGGTTGCCCTAAATGCAGGTAGTCCAGTCCCACTTCCACAAGCAGGTTTAACTTTCTGAGAATTTTGGGATGCTCGGAAAAATGTTCTGCAGCTTCAGCCACCGTGAGCGCCAGAATATCTGCAATGGAAAGATTCTTGTATTTAACTTCAAGCGTTGCCTCATTAAATCGCTTACCCTGGCACTCTTCACATTTAACGTAGACGTCAGGCAGGAAGTGCATCTCTATTTTTCGCACGCCGTCACCCTTGCAAGCCTCACACCTGCCACCCTTGACATTAAACGAAAATCTTCCCGGCTTGTAGCCGCGCATTCTGGATCCGGGCAGCAGCGAGAAGAATTTCCTGATTTCATCGAATACCTTGATGTAGGTCACCGGGTTGCTTCTTGGTGTGCGTCCGATAGGCTTTTGATCGATGGCGACTACCTTGTCCAGCTGATGCAGTCCGGTAATTTTCTTGTGTACTCCAATTCTACGGCTGGAGTTGTGAAATTGGCGCGACAGTGCCGGATAGAGAATATCATTGACCAGGGAAGACTTGCCGGCACCGGAAACGCCGGTTACTGCCGTGAGAATACCCAGCGGGAAATCAACATCGATATTCTTTAGATTGTTAGCTTGCGCGCCATGCACTCTAATTACGCCAGTTGCTTCTCGCCGGCAAGCGGCGATTTCAATTCGTTTTCGCCCGGCTAAATAAGCGCCTGTAATTGATGACTGATTTTTCTGCAGAGATTTTGCAGTACCGGCATGAACAATATGGCCACCTTTAACACCAGCACCCGGACCGAAGTCGATAACATGGTCCGCGGTGCGAATGGTTTCTTCATCATGTTCGACCACCACCACCGTATTGCCAATATCCCGCATTCGAATTAATGTCCGCAGCAGTTTTTTGTTATCTCTCTGATGCAGACCGATGGATGGTTCGTCCAGTATATAGATCACTCCACTCAATTCAGAGCCCACCTGGCTCGCAAGTCGAATGCGCTGGGATTCTCCTCCTGACAGGGATGGACCCAATCGATCCAGTGACAGATAGGACAACCCGACTGACACCATAAACTCAAGGCGAGTACAAATTTCCTTGAGAACCTCGGCCGCTATTTCTGCCGATGTTCCCGGAAGTTCGAGATTGGCAAAGAACGCCAGTGTCTTGTCGATGGTCCACGAACATACCTCGACAATTGTTTTGTCGCCAACCCGCACTGCGGCACTTTCAGGCCTCAACTTGACACCATGACATTTGGTGCAGGGCGAATTAGCCATAAACTGGGCGTACCAGCGTTTCATACCTTCCGATTTAGTTTGCTTAAAACGCCGCATAGTGCGAGGTATCAAACCCTCATATCGGGATTGGAAGATGCCGTGCTTGCCCCAATCTATCTCGTAACGGGTTTCACCGGTACCATACAGCACGATCTGCTGTCGTTTCTTGCCAAGCTTCTTCCACGGTTTGTCAAGGGGGATACCGATTTGGGCGAACACCTGCCGATGGAAGATGGCGCGAGCTGAATTGCGATCATGGTCAATGGTGCCCAACAGTTTCAGGGCGCCCTGATTAATAGCCAGGTCTTTATCGGGTATCAGCAGTTCCGGATCAAAAGCAACCTGGTTACCCAGGCCGTTGCACTCCTGGCACATTCCCTGGGGACTGTTAAAAGAAAATGCCTGCGGCGTTAATTCCGGGAATGACACTTTGCAGTCCGGGCAGGATAGATGTTCCGAATAAATACTGTCGCCGTTCTCGGTGTTGGCAATCAGTTCTCCATTTCCCAACTGCAGGGCTGTCTCGACTGATTCAGTTAGCCTCTCACGAATATCAGGCCGGATCGCCAGTCGGTCGATCACAGCTTCAACCGTATGTTTCTTGCGTTTGTCCAGGATATCAATGGCGTCGGTGCGAACTATCTCGCCATCCACGCGTAATCGCACGAAGCCTTGTGCCCTGGCATCTTCCAGCATTTCCCGGTGCTCACCACGGCGATTGACGAGCAGGGGTACCAGAAGATGGAGTCGCGTGCCTGCAGGTAATGTCATGAGTTCATTGGCGATATGTTGTGCGCTTTGACTCTGCACCGGTTTTGCACAACAGTGGCAATGCTGAACGCCTACCCTGGCATAGAGCACCCTGAGATAGTCGGCTATTTCGGTGATTGTCCCCACTGTAGATCTGGGGTTACGACTGGTGGTTTTCTGTTCGATTGAGATGGTGGGAGATAAGCCCCGGATGGTGTCATATTTCGGCTTGTCCATCTGGCCAAGAAATTGTCGGGCATATGCGGAAAGAGATTCCACATATCGCCTCTGGCCTTCGGCATACAAGGTATCGAAAGCCAGGGATGACTTTCCGGAACCGGAAACACCGGTAAGGACTACCAGTTTGCGTTTCGGAATTTTCACTTCAATGGATTTCAGATTGTGTTCTCTGGCGCCTCGAATCAATATATGATCGAGTTCATCTGATGCTATTTTCATGGATATTGGTATAATTTTCAGTGGTTTCAGGGTGTTTTTCGATAACTGTATATATATACAGTTTTGGTCGAAATTGCAAGCGATTAGATTACATGAATAGGGACCCCTTATGCTACAGTTTTCATTGCTGTAATGGTGCGAGCGAGTTGAGGCAGCTATTTGCTCCTGAGACACGCTGTGAATACCCCGAGATGTCGGACCACCATGTACGCTTGACGTCGGAGTGCCGCATCACAGCCTCCCTGCTGTGATACGGCACCCCGGCGACAGTCTCAGGAGCAAATAGCTGCCTCAACTCTCAGCATTAGAATCCGTGATCCATCAATTGAATTCTGTATTCGAAGCGCAGTAGCCAGCGGCATGACGGCCGGTACGCCGTGCAAATTGGCCGCTGCAGCCAAGGTTGTGATTTCATTCCATTGACATACAATGATGACATTGCCTGAATGTGACCAAAGCGTTCGGATTTTGCAGTCCAGACAAAGGTTTTAGAGAATACCCATGAGTTCAAAAGACACCAGTGATATTGTTAGAGGCTGCTTGATAATAATTGGAAATGAGATTCTGTCCGGCAGAACCCAGGACACCAATCTCGCTTATTTGGCAGTTGAATTGAATGAACTTGGGATCAGGATGGCAGAGGCACGTGTCATTCCCGATGAGGAAAAAGTAATCGTTGCAACAGTAAATGAATGCCGGAAAAAGTTCGACTATGTATTCACCACCGGTGGCATAGGTCCTACCCATGATGACATTACCGCTGACTGTATTGCTCTGGCATTTGGCGTAGAACTTGAGATTCACCCGGAAGCGGAAGCCATTATCCGAAGACGTGACGCGCCGCCGGATGTCATGCAATCCAGATTACGCATGGCAAGAGTGCCCAAAGGCGGAACACTGGTTGAGAATCCCACCGGCGGTCCCCCGGGTTTTCAGATAGAGAATGTGTTCGTGATGGCCGGGGTGCCTATGGTAATGCAAGCGATGGTCAGCACACTGGGCAATGGTCGGTTAGTCGGCGGTGCACCGGTCAGATCCCGGTCTATAAGTGCCTATCTAACCGAGGGCAGAATTGCCACCTGTCTCGGCAAGATTCAGGAACGCTATGACGATATTGATCTGGGCAGCTACCCGTTTTACAGACAAGAAGGCTATGGCGTGAATCTGGTCATGCGCGGTACAGATGAAAAAGACCTGGAGGCCATGAAATCCGAGATCAGAGAGATGATCATCTCGTTCGATGCTGAACCCATCGACGAAGATTAACGAAATTCAGCGGCGTATCATTGCCCGTGACATTATCGGTGCCTCACTGCGGTAGGTCGATCCGGACCCGAAGACCTTACTCTGACTGGGGTCATGGCGGCATAAAGCAACAAGTCCCTTTGTGATAGCGCCTTATCTCCAGTATAATGCCGGGTCCG
>JASJXV010000078.1 GCA_030123805.1 Gammaproteobacteria bacterium | reverse complement strand
ACGCAAGCGGCTGTCGTTGTTCCGTTTGTCTTCGACAAGCCGGAACTAGGGGAACTCTTTCTCGATTGCAGACCGGATCGCTGCCAGCGATTCGGCTCTGACGCGCATCTTGGTAGCGTAGTGAGCCTTCAGATCCAGATTGGTAAACGCCTCAGCAGCCTGTTTCGCGCTGTCCATCAGTCGATCTTCAGGAACCACCTGATCCAGAAATCCGGCGGTGACAGCGCCTGATGGATCATAGATCTGTGCGTTAATGACTGATCGACCAAAGTATATGGTACTGAGTCTGGCTCGAGCAATCTCAATCCCGAACCAGGGCATCGTCATGCCAATCGCTACTTCGTTCAAGCCAATCTTAAAAGTCCCTTCAATACCAATGCGATGATCAACAGAAGCCAACAGCAATGCGCCCATTGCCAGAGCATGACCACTACACGCAATGACAACTGGGGTAGGGAAGGCGAGCAACCTTTCCGCCAATTGTGCTCCAGACTTAACCATATTGTTGGCGGCTTCTGGTCCCTGCTGCAGCACTGACAGGTCGAACCCCGCGGAGAATTTGCCAGGTCTTCCGGTCAGGACCACTACAGCTTCATCTGCCTTCGCCTGATCCAGTGCGGCATTCAATTCTTCCAGCATTCGGGGTGACAATGCATTTGCTTTTTTGTCATCCATGGTGATAGTGGCAATTTTGTCCTGCAGTTGGTATTCAACAATTTTTATCATCTAAGCAAGCTCTGATTAGTTGCGGAGTTAAGCAGCCCATGTCCGGCGGGTGCCTCGCACGGATAATCGCAGATATGAAATGAATATGCGAGGTTTCTAGAGCCGAGTTGCCAGTCACAACAGATACCTGTGAGATAATTCCCGAACGATGGGAAAAGTGGCAGGCATGGGACCCGGTGAACCTTATGCAGAGAGAAGATTGCCAGAACAATTTAAGAAAACTGAAAGGTCTGTGTGGACTGCGGGATCAAGAATCAATACTATCTGATCTTCGGGGCGCGTCGTCTGCAAAAGAGACTGGAAAAACTGGAAATCGCTTGTCGCTACGAAGAATTCGACGACAATCATTCAGGTATTAACTATAGAATGGATGAGTCACTGCCTTATCTGTATCACATTTTGGGGAGCTAGCCATTGCGGCAAATAGCGATTGCATTGTGCCTGGGCTGGGTATTGACCGCCTTCTCTGCAGATCTGCCGGGTACCGGGCAAGATGAAGGCAAGATTGTTATCTACAGAGATACCTGGGGTATCCCGCATATCTATGCCCCAACAGATCAAGCTGGCCTCTATGCGCAGGGGTATGCGATGGCTGAGGATCGACCTGAGAGGCTTTTGCTCAACCTGCTGACGGCCAAGGGTGAATTGGCGTCTGTGCTGGGTGAAGCAGCAGTTGCCAGCGATCTGCGTTCACATATGTGGGATCACTACGGTGTAGGGTTGCGTGGCTGGGAAACCATGGCGCCGGTTTTGCAGAATCATCTACTGGCATTTGCGCAGGGGATGAATGACTTTTATCAGGCGCATCCTGAAGATGTGCCTGAGTGGTGGCAGGGGCGCACAGTCGACCCCTATATGTTGATCGCTTTCGGCCGGCTGTTCCTTTACAACTGGTCTATTGACGAGGCCTATGGTGATTTGATTCGCGGTGGCATCAAACCGGAATTCGAGGCAGTGCAGCGTGGCTCGAATCAGTTTGCGGTCTCACCTTCACGCAGTGCTGAAGGTGCTGCAATACTGGCAATCGATCCGCATTTGAATTGGTTTGGACCCTCCCGCTTCTGGGAGTTCAGAATACATGCGGGCGATCTCCAGGGTAGTGGCGTCACACTGCCAGGCTTCCCGTATATAGGTCTGGGACACAATGCCGATGTCGCCTGGGCGATGACAACCGGCGGTCCGGATACTGCCGATGTTTTTACACTGACCCTAAATAAAGATGACGCCAGCAAATACCTGTTTGATGGCAAATGGCTGGAGATGAAATCCAGAACGGTGACGTTGCAGGTCAAAGACCAACAGGATCAAGAGCACACTTTGTGGTTTTCACTGCATGGACCGATAATTGCGATTCAGGAAGGCAAGGCCTATGCGGCGGCCTCGTCCTATGCGGAAGTCGCCAATGTCTCGGAAGCCTGGTACAGACTTGCCTACGCCAAAAACTATTCTGACGCTGCTTATGCCATGGATACATTGGCTATGTTTCCCCAGAATGTCATGGTGGCTGATACCGCTGGCAACATCTATTATCAGAGGACAGGCCGTGTACCTCGCAGAGCCGCCGGTTATGACTGGACAAGACCTGTAGACGGCTCATTATTGGAAACACGCTGGACTGCAATGCACCACTCATCCGAGTTGCTGCAATTGCTTAATCCTGAGCAGGGATTTATGCAGAATTGCAATGTCCCGCCGGATGCCATGTTGCCGCATAGTCCATTCTCACTGGAAGACTACCCGGATTACATCTACAGCAGCGCGGAATACGGTGCAGAATTTTCCGGCTGGACCAATCAGCGAGGCGCCAGGGCAATTGAAAGATTGCTGGCCGACGATTCGGTTACGGCAGAAGATGCGATGAGTATTATCAATGATATTCGGCCTTTCGGCGTAGAACGCTGGGTTCAAGTATTGCTGCAAGCCCATGAACAGTTCGGCAGGAAGTATAGAAGAAACAAGGACTATGGCATTGCCATTGAGGAACTGGTTAGCTGGAACCTGGAATTGGACAGGGGGTCTTCAGCAGCGCTGAAATATTTCTATTGGCGAAAGCAACTCGCAGCGGATTTCAATGAAAAGGACTTGCACCTCATCGAATCCGTTATTGATGATTGGTACGCAACAGCTGAGGGTAGACGACAAAAGAACATAGCACTGGAACAGCTTCCAGGAAAGAAATTGCTGCAATCGTTCGTTAATGGACTGAAAGAAATGAAACAGCTACATGGAAGTATCGCCGCGGTATACGGGGATCGTTTTCGTGTTGGACGTGGCGCCATTTCCTGGCCAGTTGGCGGCGGCGGTGACTATGGCACGCGAACGCTTCGCAGTGTGGGTTATGGTGAACTTAAGGATGATGCTACGCAGTGGGGAACTCGAGGCCAGACTTCCACACAGGTGGTGATACTATCAAAACCCATCAAGAGTTGGATTTATCTCCCGTTGGGGCAAAGTGATCGTGAGGATTCACCCCATTACGATGACCAGGCAGAGAAACTGTTTTCGCAACGAAAATTCAAATCAAGCTGGTGGACGCCGGAAGAACTGCTAGGAAATATTAAATCCCGAACCGTGTTGAAGTACGCCGGTGGAGACTAGATCAGACTTCCATCGCTCGAACCAGCCCTGGGCTTCCCTGGATAAGTTTCCTGCAATTCCTTCCACCTGCAACCCTGGGTGGGATAGCGGGTAAGAAGACCGGGCATTTTTAGATGTTTATTTCCTACAGGACTGCCACACTTTTAATGAATACACTGTATTCTGATAGTTCCTGTGCTGCCGATACTTTTACACCGGTGTTGAGCAGAATACGCCTGGAAGGAGCAAGCGAACGGATTATTTGTATAGAACTCCCACCCCTATCTCTGACCAGCACAATGGTGACTTCGCCAAGATTAAAGGGCGAACGGTTTGTTAATTGGATCTGTACACCATTGTCTTCATTGAGAAACAGTTGTGACGCTACATACCGGCCAGGGTTTTCGGCAATGTCCAGTTTCATAAATGCCAGGGTTGCCTCTTGGCCGACTTCTCCTTTTGCGGTGGACGCAGCCTGGAAGTATTCCTTGGCTTGACTGCGACGACCTGAATCCAGAGCAATCTTACCCAGTTCGTTCATGGCAATTGCAGTTGGTACCAGGCTATTGCTTTTCTCCAGATCAGCTTTAGCCAGGTTGTACCTATTCTGTCTGACGTAATTGAGCCCGCGCCCCAGATAGATTTGATACCAGCCGGCATCCCGTTGCATGGCCTTGTTATATTGCTGTTGTGCTTCAAGGTACTTTTTCTGGGCACGATAAAGATCGCCATTCAGAGCGTAAAATTGAGCTTCCTTCGGTTCCAGTCTAATGGCCTGGTCCAGACTGGCATGTGCCAATTGGTATTCGTTGTTAGCGATGTTCTTCCGAGCGTCTTCAAAGGATTTGTACGCAGGCTGCTTTGATCGCAGGTAGGCAAGGTTTCTCTGAAATCGATCTTCAGCGTATTCGCCATCGATGGTTAACTCCGCGACTGTTCGAAGATTTCTATTCACCCTCTCTTCCGAGGGAGGATGGCTGGCAAACAAACCCTCAAGCCAATTCGTCTTTCTGTCCTCTGACAGGCGAACAAAGGTTTTCTGGAGCGCAACGGCTGCACGTGGATTGTATCCCGCACGCGCCATATATTGCATGCCGTAATAGTCAGCTTCAAGCTCAGCGCTACGGCCATATTTTTGTGTCACTAATCGGGTGCCTAAGGTTGCGGCTCCCATGATGTAGTTTGAGTATTCGCTGTCTGATGTTGACAGCGTAGCTGCCAGTAAGACACCTTGCATCAGAATATTGCGGTTGATCGTCTGTGCACCGTGGCGTGCGGCTGCATGGACGATTTCATGGGCCACAACGGCGGCCAATTCTGCTTCGTTATTTAGTTCCAGGAGCAGGCCCCGGGTGATCGCAATCTTGCCACCCGGCAAAGCCCACGCATTCGGAATTGAGTTATTGAGCACTACAAATTCATAGGGCAGGGCACGATCACTCACCGCAGCCAACCTCTGACCCACTGTGTTTACGTAGCGAGTTAGCTCAGGATCGACACTGTATTGGCCACCTTGTATTTGTTGCGTAGGCACATATTGTTCGCGTCCGATGGCCAGCTCCTGATTCTCGGATATCAAGCTCAGCTCACTCTTACCGGTCACGGGATTTACTGCACATCCCCATGGAGACAGGGCCAGGACGATGATCAGAGCGAGTTGTGGAATCAGTTTCATTAGCAGCTTCCAGATTGACGAATTCGCCATCTATCCTAACCGGAAAAGCAGGGCTTAGAGAACTATTAATGATTCATTAATCAGCGATCCCTGCTTCACAAACAATTCTGTGTAAGCTATAAACAAGGAAACAACAAGAACTAAAACAGTTAAACACCCGTGACAAAAACCGCAGATTTCAAAACCATAGATTTAAATCCGTTGACTTCCCTTATCGGAGCGGAGAACAGCGGTGTCCATCTCTCAATTCCCTTGAACGATGATCAGTTCAGCGCCGAAACTATTGTCCAGGGTTCAATGGCATCCCAATACACTTGCATTTTGGGATAAGCGTAGTACGCAACACCCTGCGGTATGGGACTAATATCCACATTCCCGTTATGCGGAACAGGTATCAATCGCCGGGGCAGAAAGACCAGCGCCCTAATAGGTATGAGCAGGACCTCTAAAGACTGCATTTAAGAACAACAGATTCAAGCCATCCTGGTACGCCCTGGTGGTTGGGGATGACGTGAAGGCAATTACAATTCCCTTTTTATGTTGTTGCGTGACCACCAGGGGCTTAAACGCAATCTGTTCACGATTTTCCTCCCACAGATAGCCGCTTGCCAGCAATTCGTCGGCTGCCGGATAGGTAAGAACATTGATGCCTTTGTCCAGGGTAATAGGTGTATATATTCTGTCGCCACGGAACAGGACATTGACAGTGTCTGGCAGTCCCGAGCTAAGCCAATGATCTCTGTCTACTTCCGCTCTCAGCAGGACCCCGGGCACACTGTCCGGTTTTTCCTTCTCCGGTTTGATTGCTGCCAGGTAATCATCTCTGGATGCCAGTATGCTGCCCTTGGCAATCTTTTCCCTGGCGTTATTACTTTTATCATTGTTTTTATCCCCCTCGGCATCCGTTGCGGCAAGGTATTCCTCCTTGATGTCCAGCAGCCGGGTGGCGCTGACGGACGATACGGCTTTCTCCAAAGCGATGAGCGTACCCCCCTCAACTACCCAGTTGTATAACTTGGCTTCCAGCAGCTTCATGTTGTATTTACCACTGGGCATGATGAGTACATCAATTTGTGACAAATCTGCCCCGGGGATCTGGCTGGTGGGTATTACGGTCACCGGATAATCAAATTGCTGCTCCAGTACAAAACGTGTGGCTCCGGCCGAGTAGGCTAATGTGGGAGAGTTCCACAACATCGCAATCCGTATGGGTTTGAATTTTATTACGAAATCACTGCCGAAATTTATTCCGTTCGCCACCCAGGAAGTATCCGTGCCGATCACGTCTGCGCCAGTAGATTGAGCAATCCCCTGCAGCATCTGCACAAGATCGATTGGGTTATCTGCGACCTTGAATATCAGAGAACCGGCAGGGAACTCTGTTGCAGCGAGAGTAAATGATTTGTCGTTACTCAATATCTGCAGATTCGCTTGCAGCGCGGCAGTAAGAAATCTGCCCGCCGCATTTGTGCCCCAGGGTACGATAAATGCTACTTTGGCATCAGGATTGGACATCTGTCCGTGAATTTTAAAGTTGGCGACCACAGCCAGGTCCGTGCTGATCTTCCTGGAACATGGCACAGCGTCAATATTGAACATCAGGGGGATGGACCATGCCGTGACATCATAGAGTTCATGTCCTACCCACGTTGCCCTGCGACGCTCCTGCTCTTTGATAAAATCAGCTTCCATTTCAACAGACTCATCCAACAGCACACGAATCAGGCGGTGTGCTGGCTGATCCAGGGGGATAACATAACTGCCTGCGGGAAAATCGCCGCAGGCACTGAATGGTTTATCTGATTGTTTGACGATGATGCCCTGGGAAGAGAGCAGTCCTGCGAGTTTATGCACCAGAGAGGTATCGCCACGCAATGGCAGAATATAATTTCGCACACCTTTTTTGCCTTGCTCAATAGCTGAACGGCGATAATTGACAAAGTCTTCATATAATTTAACGCGGTTATCAGCCGCAGTTTCCAGGGTAGCAAGTGATGCTATAAAGTGGTGCTGGATGCTTTGCCGAAAAGTAAGCAGCGTACCGTCACGCCGTTTGGCGATGAGCCCTCTCACAGATGCCTGCTCATAGGTCATACCGATACTGCCATAGTATCCAGGCCAGGAGTCGCCGTATCCCGGGTAAAAATAATCGAAGATTTCCCTGGTGTAGTAGTCGATTCCGTAACGATCAAACCAGGCCGCGTTGTTCTTGCCGAACAGGTAGAAGCTGGCTACTTGCTGAGCCGATAACCAGGGATTTACCGGCGCTGCGGTGGGCGGAAAGAAATAGGTGCTGTTGAGCTCCATTTCATGGAAGTCAACGAAGGTCAGTGGGTACCACTCCTGCAAGATCCGGATCCTGCCTTTGGTTTCTGGCTGAGTCATGGCAAACCAATCGCGGTTCAAATCGAAGAAATAGTGATTGGTTCTGCTGCCTGGCCATTGCTGGACACGTTCTGCCGCCTGAGGGTAATCGTCAGCATGCAAGCCTCTGTTAAGTCTGAAATGATTGACGAATCGATCATGGCCATCGGGGTTTTGCAGGGGATCGATAAATACCAGAGTGTCTTTGAGAATCTTGTCGACCAGAGGATCGTTTTCTGATGCCAGCAGGTGGTAGGCAGTATGTAGCGCAGCATCGGAAGATGAAACTTCATCTCCATGAACGCCATAAGCCAGCCAGGCAGTTGCAGGCAGAGTCTTGATGAGCCGTGTCGTTTCAGCCTCGGTCAAGGCTTCCGGTTGTGCCAGTTTTTGAATTGCCTGCTGATGCTGCGCCAATGCGGCGATATTGTCGGCCGCACTGATGATAATGTAGTAGAGTTTTCTTCCTTCCCAGGATGTCGCGTATTCAATTAATTTCATGCGCTCCGGGTTTGATCTGGCGAGTGCCTGCGAGTAACCCACAATTTGTTGATGGGATGAGATCCGTTCACCATAAGCGTATCCAAGTACGTCCTTCAGGGTAGGCACTGCAGGATCATAGGCCAGACTTTGAGCATCTAATAAATCCCCAGCCGCGTAACTTCCAGAGGGAATCAGCACCAGAAAGGCACACAGGATAATGGCATTGAATGTCTGCATGGAGCTCATTGATGCGGTCCTCCGGGGGTGGTTATAAAATTTTCCCACGCAGGCTTTTTGTTTGACCTCGTTGGGTTTTTTTATCCAGGCGTTTCCTGGTGGCGCTGGCCCTGGGTTTGGTCTTTATACGTTTCTTTTTTATCGTGGATGCTATTTGAATCAACTCCATCAAGCGATTGATAGCTTCTTCCTTGTTCTTTTCCTGGCTGCGGTATTTTTGTGCCTTGACGATGATCACACCATCCTTGCTGATTCTCTGATCATTTAAATCCAGCAATCGTCTCTTGCACGAATCGGGCAAAGAGGATGCATCAATGTCGAATCTCAGATGGATAGCGGTTGAAACCTTGTTTACATTCTGGCCACCCGCACCCTGCGCCCGAATTGCACTGAATTCGATTTCGTGGTCAGGTATGTTGAGTCGGTCAGAGATTTTCATCTGAATTCTTCCTTGCTGCACATACCCCAAGTATATACGAAGTGACTTGTCATACCCGAGCACAGCAGGCACTATGTAGAATTGCATTTAATTTCAATCGGGTAGCGGCTATTTTCCTGGCATCACTTCTAACATTTGGTAATTGCGGAGAAATAGACTGCTGAGAAAGACACGGGAAGGATGAATTGAAGTCTCTTTTACGGTTGATACCGTTTCTGCATCCGTACAGATACAAGGTATTAACCGGATTTATCGGTTTTTTTGTCGCCAGACTATTTGAGGCCACCGCCTTTCTTCTGGTCGCAGCGGGAATTGATGCCATTGACCTGCTTGGGCGGACCGGGGAGACCGTGAGTGGTCGTTCAGTGGGTGTCATCGCACTCGGCATCGTGTTGACGGTATTGGGGCGATTCGGGGTGGTTATCTATGCCAGAATCGTATTGCGCCGTATTGGCATTGCTGTCGCATTCGATCTTCGCCAGAAACTCTATGCCTCGGTGCAACGGCAGGGCAGTCAGTTCTTCGGTCGAATCAGCGTGGGGGACATAATGACCCGCGCCATTCAGGATATCTCCCTGATTCAGCGCCTGCTTTCCTTTGGCCTCATTCTACTGGTGATTATGGTTTATGCCCCGGTAATTGCCGTGGTTGTGATGTTTTACAAATCCGCAACACTCGCCTGGTTTATACTGCCTGGACTGCCGATTATTTTTGTTTATTGCTGGTATATGGCGCAGCAACTGGCGGTCACCTCCCTTGCGGTGCAGCAGCGACTGTCTGACCTGTCATCCCACACGCAGGAGAACCTGAGCGGCATACGCACGGTGCAAGCCATGGTGCAGGAAGACAACGAGATTGCACGATTTCTGAAAACAAACAGTGCCTATGCAGATGCGTTCTACGCTCAGGCCAGGATAAATTCCCTGATGGTGGCCTGGATGCCACTCTTCGCACAGGTTTGCCAGCTGGCCATTCTCGTTGTCGGCGGTATGCAGGTTATGGATGGGCAGATTACCATCGGCGATCTGTTCGTGTTTTTCTACTTCCTGAATATGCTGCTGCAACCCATTCGAATGGCGGGCTTCATGGTGACACTGGTGCAGAGGGCTGCTGTTGCCACTAACAGATTGTACGAGATATTCGATGCAGAGCCGGAGATCCCCGATTGCCCGAGCGGAGAGACCCCGGCGGAGATCAGGGGGAAATTTGAACTGCGTCATCTCAGTTATACCTATCCCGGTACAGACAAACCGGTGCTCAAAGATATCAGTCTGACTATTGAAGCCGGAGAATCTTTTGCCATTGTTGGCAGAATCGGTTCTGGCAAATCCACGCTACTCAAGCATTTTACCCGCCTGGTCGATACGGCTCCCTCTCAATTGTATCTGGATGGGTACGATGTGCGGGATTATCCACTCTCGCAATTACGCATCCAGATTGCCCAGGTACTCCAGGATCCGTTCCTGTTCGGGGAACCACTAAGAAACAATATCAGCTATGACAATCCGGATCGGGAAGTTGAGCATATCTGGGATTCAGCGGATGCCGCTGCAATGCGGGGAACGATTGAGGATTTTCCACAACAGCTGGACACCCTGGTGGGGGAGAGGGGGGTTACACTCTCCGGCGGACAGAAACAACGTACCGCGCTGGCCAGAGGACTTATCAGAAATGAGCCGGTATTAATTCTGGATGACTGTTTCAGTAGCGTTGATACTGAAACCGAAGAACACATTCTGCGTCGCCTGAAAGAGATGCGGAGGAACAAGACCACCATCATCGTGTCTCACCGGATCTCCACACTAAGGCACGCAGATCGCATTCTGGTACTGGAAGAGGGTGCAGTCGCAGAACTTGGCACGCACCAGGAGCTGGTCGCCCTGAATGGCATCTATGCCGAGTTAGAGCGACTACAGACTCAGGGGTATATCGACCACCCTGATCAGAGCGAAGAGATGGAATTGGATCCGGTATGAATACTTCGAATACGCTGTCATCTGCCGACTCAAATCCGCCGCAACGGGATCATTCCATGTTCGACGCGGAGCTCTCCGGTGCGGTATTGAATATGCAGCTGTTGGGTAGATTAATGGGCTGGTTAAGACCCTACAGCCTGTCTTTATTTATCAGTGCAATTCTGGTTTTACTGGCATCATGTGCCGTGGTGATTATGGAAGTAGTCATCAGCCGGGTACTGGTGGACTACATCATTGGTGGCGAGGCAAGCAGTATCATGCCCGATCTGGGTATGATTGAATTTACCATTATGGTTCAGGAGTGGTTCGGAATTGAACCCATCTACGCTGCGGGTTTGATCTTTGGCATATTGATGATCCTCTATGCGGTAACAGGACATGTGCACAGATTAACCCTGATCAGCTCTATTGTTCGAGGGCTACGTGACCTTCGCCAGGATCTCTTCTCGCACATGGAGATGCGACCGTCATCATTTTTCGATCGCGTACCGGTGGGCCGAATAATGACCCGGGTAACCAATGACATCGAAGCCCTGTATGAGATGTTACGGGGCATGGGCGGCTTGATAGGTGAGTTTGTACCATTCCTTGTGGCACTGACCATCATGTTATTCACCAGTGTAAAGCTGACTCTCATCTTGTTACTACTGGTTCCTGTGGTGGGCATTGCCACCTTCTTCTTCCGACGCGCATCACGAGAGGTGTTCAGACTGGTTCGAAACACTGTTTCCGCTCTGAACCAGAATCTTCAGGAAAATCTGTCGGGCATGCAGGTGGTTCAGCTAAGCCAGCGGGAAGAAAAAAACCTGGCTATCTATACAGAGATCAATAAACGCAATCGCAGATATGAATACAAATCCATCAATCTGGCGACGTTTTACGGTGCTTTCAATGATAGCCTGGCATCAATCGGACTGGGTATCATCATCTGGTATGGAGGCGGGGAGATTGTCCAAGACACAATGACACTGGGGGGCGTCATTCTGTTTACCCGATTTATGAATATGCTGTTTACACCTGTGGTTATGTTGGGTGAACAATTGAATGTGCTGTTTCGTGCCATGGCCAGTGGTGAGAGAATTTTCCAGGCGCTCGACTGGGATGAACAGATCCATGAACCAGAGCACCCGGTTAAGTTGCCGGAGAAAATTGCCGGGAAAGTGGAATTTCGAAAAGTTAATTTCGGATATAGACCCGATCAACCGATTCTGAAAAATGTATCTGTTTGTATCCGGGCGGGAGAGAAACTGGCTATCGTAGGCCCGACGGGCTCCGGCAAGAGCACCATGATTCGGTTGTTGGGAAGGGTTTATGATTTCGGGCGCGGACAGATATTCCTTGATGATGTCGATCTGAACGACCTGCCCAGCAGGGAGGTGCGCAAGCGAATCGGTGTGGTGTTACAGGATTTCCACATCTTTTCGGGCACTATCCATGACAATATTGCCCTGGGAGATCCTGCCGTCACACGTGAGCGCGCCATTAGCGCTTCCAAAACGGTGAACGCGCATGGTTTTATCTCTGAACTTCCCGAGGGTTATGACACCGAATTGGTAGAAAGGGGTGCAAATTTATCCCAGGGACAGCGACAACTGCTGGCGTTTGCGCGAGTGTTGGCCGCAGATCCTGAAATACTGGTGCTGGATGAGGCCACTGCCAGCATTGATACGGAAACAGAATTATTGATCCAGGATGGCCTGCGTAAACTGATGATCGGAAGGACATCGATCCTGATCGCGCATCGGTTACAAACCATCCAGGAGGCGGATCGGATTCTTGTACTTCGCGACGGCGTGGTGGAAGAGTTGGGCACCCATGCAGAATTATTAGCCAACAAAGGACTTTACCATACATTGCATGAATCGCAGTTTCAGGATGCATGATTGCTTTTTTATATAGTTAGCACAGACCGCTGGGTAGGGAGAAAATGACCGAGATTACATTACAGCAAGCCACAGAATTATTGACCGCTCCGAATGCGCCATTCGAGATAGTCGAAAC
Organism: Gammaproteobacteria bacterium; assembly: GCA_030123805.1. Lineage (GTDB taxonomy): Bacteria > Pseudomonadota > Gammaproteobacteria > Pseudomonadales > Azotimanducaceae > JASJXV01. The sequence goes on along the minus strand of JASJXV010000078.1, from coordinate 3,877 downwards.
TGACATTCGGGGCATAAACACACGGACATGGAAAGCGGCGCCCGACAACTTGAAGGAAATATTCCTGGCCACCAGGGATTTTGCTGATCGTACCTATCTCGTTTATGAAGATGACCGCATGACCTACGCAGAGCACTACCTGGCTGTGGCCAGGTGGGCGCGTATATTAGTTGAGGAATACGGGATACAGAAAGGGGACAGAGTCGCCATTGCCATGCGCAATTACCCGGAATGGCCGGTTTGCTTCTGGGCGGCATCGATCGCAGGCGCCATCGTTGTGCCACTAAATGCCTGGTGGACTGCACACGAGCTTGCGTATGGCCTCTCTGATTCCGGAGCCAAATTTTTGTTTGCCGATGGTCAAAGAGCAGAGTTATTGCGCGATCACTATAAGAATCTGAAACTGGAGCAGGTGATCGCTGTTCGTGCGGTAGATGAGCTGCCTCCCGGAGTAGAACATTATGCAGATGTTCTGGGAGAGGTGGGAACCGATGACAGCCTCCCTGACATCGAATTTGCTCCGGAAGATGAAGCGACCATCTTCTATACATCCGGTACCACGGGAAATCCCAAGGGCGCACTGGGTACCCAGCGTAATATCTGCGGTAACCTGGTCTCGCTGATGTTTAGTGCAACCCGGTCCCTGCTGCGTCAGGGGGAAGAATTACCGGATCCGTCTGCAGAACGTGAACAGCAGGTCGCCTTGCTTTCAGTGCCTTTTTTCCATGCCACCGGATGTCATTCGGTGCTGGTGGCGAACACCTTACTGGGTAATAAGCTGGTGATGATGCATCGATGGAATCCGGAGCGTGCCCTGGAGTTGATTGAACGCGAAAAAATTACCTCTTTCGGCGGGGTGCCGTCCATGGTGTGGCAGGTGTTGGAAAGTCCTGACTTTGCGCACACAGATACGTCTTCCCTGACCGCCGTGGGATATGGTGGCGCACCCGCCGCGCCTGAATTGGTGGCCAGGATTCAGGAACATTTTCCGGATGCGGCTCCCAGCAACGGCTATGGTTTAACGGAGACTTCTTCAGTAACAACGGTGAACGCTGCCCTCGATTATATTCGCAAACCCGATAGTGTTGGCGTTCCCGTACCGGTTTGTGAAGTCAAGTTGATGGATAGCGAAGGCCAACCAACTCCAGAGGGAGAGATTGGTGAGTTGTGGATCAAAGGCCCGAACGTGGTGAAAGGTTACTGGAATAATCCAGAAGCCACAGAGAAAAGCTTTACCGATGGCTGGCTGCACTCCGGTGATCTGGCCACTATAGATGAAGAGGGTTTTGTCTACATAGTCGACCGCGCCAAGGACATGCTGATACGCGGCGGCGAGAATGTCTATTGTGTCGAAGTTGAGAATGCCCTGTACGATCACCCCGCGGTGATGGATGCCGCTGTAGTAGGCATTCCGGATCATGTGCTGGGGGAAGAGGTGGGCGCCGTGGTGCAGATAACACCCGATACCGATGTCACGGAGCAAGAGCTGCGACAATTTGTCGCCAGTGATCTGGCTTCATTCAAAGTGCCGGTGAAGATACAGTTTAGAACTGAACCGCTGCCAAGGAATGCAAATGGCAAGATTTTAAAGGCTGAGGTCAAAGAAAAATTTCTGGAGTATTTGGGTGTGAGTTGATCCAGGTTGGCAGTAACAATCACCAAATCCGTACTGATTTCATGATACCATCCGCCGTGGAAGAGCGTTGTCCCCGGTGGGGCGCCTGGTCTTCAACACCAGTGAGGTGCTGTTAAAGTGCCTGGTGGGTTCGACTCCTGCCTCTTCCGCCAATCATTTAAAATCAATCTATTACATCATTAATCAAGAAATTACTTTAAGTTAGTAGATGTCTCTAAATTGTCAGTTGCTAACGAAATGCTGATGCAAATGTTGCATAGCCGATGTGAGTGAAGCATCAATCTTCTCCGCCGTCCAGGCCAATTGAATAATCAGTAACCCACAATGTTACAACGGTTATCTCTGAAGTAGTTGATCGCGTCTTATTGCGCGTGAATTTGACAGTTACTAGTTCGCTATATGCATCTCATTCACCAGTTCAGTTTGACCATGAAGCTGCATAACCAGACTTTTACCCCACAAAAACGGCTTAACGAACCGGTCTAATCAGTCAATCTAATGTAAACCAGCCATATTGACCCGTTCTACCGTTTGTATGAATCTCATGCATCAACAAGCCTTCAAATAGACTTCAGATGCTTCTTGCCCTTCAATTTATCCAACCATCTCAGTAAAGATTCACCACGTCCCCAAGTACTAATCATCACAGAGCCATCTGTTCTAACAACTACATCAGTTTTCAGACTTCTACCCCTGACGTAATCTCCGTGGAATTTGAGCCCACCGGTTCCAAAAGTCAGATTTTCGATGAAGTCCGCGAGATAGAGTTGATCTTCTTCCGCATAATCAATATCAGAATGGCCTCGTGGGCGTGCATCGCTGAAGGATAGGGTGGCGATGACAAATATGAAGCCGAATGCACACCATTCCACAACATCTTCTGGATCTTCATCATCTTCAGCCTTGATTTGAAGATCCACCTTCACAAAGACGTTTTCTTTGTCAGGTGCAAGCTGGATGTCTTTGTTGATTATGTCGAAGTCAACAAGGGTGCCAGTTTCTAATAGGCTGTATTCTGCGGGTTGATCTGTCATTTGCAACGGTTCTCCATTTGCAGCGCGAAGATACCTTAGCTGAGACATCTTGTCATCATGAGATTGCATTGGAAGGCCGTAACACGGTCTTAAAAAGTATAGTTTGTAACACATAGGCTTTATGTGTCTCTTTAGCTGCCTTATAACATGAGTTTCGTAAACTCTTAGGAATGATATGATTTGGCGAAGACCAGTTTTAGTGAAGTTCCCCTGTTTTCCGGTGTCCATTAAGAAAGTGAATACTTCATAGGTGCAAACATCACTGAAACGGATTTGTATACCCGGGCAGTATTTAAGTGTGCGTCGTTCGCTAATAAATGAGTAAATATTTCTTGAAAAATGTCAGAAAAAACTTATACTTTACTGACAAAATATCAATAGAAACTAAATATGAACGTTTCAGCTAAAGTTAGGCAAAAAATCCAGAGGATGCCCGTAGGTAGACCTTTTTTATCATCCCAATTCTTGGAGATTGGTAGGCGCACTGCTGTTGACCAGGCTCTTTCACGTCTTGTTAAGGCGGGGGGAATTGTGCGCATGCGTAGAGGTATATTCGTTAAGCCAAAAAAGAATCGCTATGCGGGAGAGATTCTACCTGGACCTGAGGTTGTGGCCGAGGTGTTAGCTAAGGCGTCCGGTTGGAAGTTTCAGATCCATGGGGCTGAAGCAGCTAGACGTTTCGGTCTCTCTACTCAGACACCAGTTAGACCCATTTTCTATACAAATGGCCCGAGCAGGCATGTGCGTATTGGAAATTTGGCCGCAGAATTGAAAAGAGTTTCTCAGCGGAAATTAGTATTGGCTGGACGACCAGCGGGAGAGGCATTATCTGCTCTTTGGTATCTTGGGAAAGAAGGAGTAACACCTGAGGTATTTGAACGGATTAGAACTCAGTTGCCACCCGAAGAGTTCACCGCACTTCTAGGAAAGAAGGCAGTGATGCCCGCATGGTTGAGTGAAGCAACCAGCCGCTACGAGAAGGAGCGATGTGTTGCCTGACGTATTCTTGCAACTTCCCGTTGAAGATCGCAAAGCAATCTTCACAAAGGCTAGTCAGCAGCTCGGAAGAAATGTAAACGTCCTGGAGAAGGATGTCTGGGTCTGCTGGGTGCTTGACAAGCTATTCACACACCCCGATGTACGCCGCATGTCATTTAACCCGCATAGCGAAAATCTCGGGGGCTTGCCCCTGAGCTGGATAGTCTAC
>JASJXV010000077.1 GCA_030123805.1 Gammaproteobacteria bacterium | reverse complement strand
ATATGCTGGATGTCCCGATTTGAAAGCCAGGCGGTGTGATTAAGGAGATAGCAGTACCTATGATTCAAACAGATATTGTCATTGTCGGGGCGGGGCTCAGCGGCTTGAGCCTGGCATCCTATTGCACCAGGGCAGGCTTAAAGACCACCGTACTGGAAAAAGAAACCCGATTAGGCGGCGCGTTTCATTCCCATCGAATGAGTGACCAACCGGATGGCTTCTGGTTGGAACTGGGCGCTCATACTTGCTATAACTCCTATCGAAATTTCCTGGATCTGGTTGATCACTATCATGTCAATGAGCAGATGCTGCCCAGGGAAAAACTTCCCTTTAAAATGCTGGTCAACAACCAGATCAAGTCAATCTTTACGCAACTGAATTATCCTGAACTGCTGCTTTCCCTGCCGGGTCTGCTTTATCAAAAAAAAGCCGACCGTAGTGTTGATTCCTATTACTCGAGTATCCTGGGTAGAAAGAATTATCACCGGGTCTTCCGACACTTTTTCAACGCGGTACCCTCACAATCCACAGAAGAATTTCCGGCTGATGTGCTCTTTAAAAGTCGCTCACGAAGAAAGGATGTTCTCAAGAGTTACACGTTTGCAGGAGGCTTGCAGAGCATAGTAGATGCCATCGGTAAAACAGATGCCATTGAATTCCTGACTGGTCAAGAACCAGAATCCATCGAACGTGCGGACGGGCTCTACAGGGTCAGGCTGAAAGATGGGACTTGTTATGCAACCGGAACTCTCGCGGTAGCCACACCAGCCCCGGTGGCAGCAAAGCTGCTGCAAGCGGTCCATCCTGAACTCTCGGGATATCTGGCACAGATTCAAACTGCCAGAATCAATTCAGTGGCCGTCATCCTGGAAAAGAAACTGGTCCCATTTCAACCCGTGGCAGGAATCATTTCACCCAATGACCTGTTCTACTCGATTGTGTCGCGAGATACCGTCACGGATGAGAAATACCGGGGTCTTACCTTCCACTTCAAACCCGAAATTTCAAAGCAGGAGGATCAGTTACGGCGAATCTCAGAAATCCTGGGAGTGACAACAGCACAAATTGCGCACATAGTCACAAAACAGAATCAATTGCCTGCGTTGAGAGTCGGGCATTACCATCTGGTGGATAAAATCGACAGGAATCTGGCGGGCAAACAACTCATGCTGACAGGCAATTACTTTTCCGGAGTTGCGATTGAAGATTGTGTATCCAGATCATTGAGCGAATACACCAGAGTTCATGCCACACCCGGCTAGACCTGTTGCACCAGAATCAACCCCGGCGACAACACTCAGGTAAATAACGCCAGAAAAAACAGCCCAATCGAAACATAGACAGCAGCTTCGATGGCTGCCACTCCTATATTGCCCTGCTGGTCCACCTCTTCCACGACATCAACACCCCACAGAATAACACTGCGCGCAAGAACGGAAAGCAGCGAAACCAGAAACGAGAAGAATAAGGTGATAGCGGCCCAGAGAGCCACAGCAATAGGCAGATTTGACCGGTCGTACTCTACAACACCGGATGCGGCAGTCAGAGCTAATGCGACCCCGAGAATGTGTCCCATAAAGCGAATCGCCAGGGCCACATTGCCAGCAGCGAAAGCCTCTTGAAGACTGGCGCCTGCATGTCTTCGGGAATACACCAGCAAGCGATACCTGGTCACTAGAGCAAGCAGCAATTGTGTGATGAGAAACGTAACCAGAACGATGACCAGCCCATCCCAGGTGTCGCTTTCAACCCACAACATGACAGCTCGCAAAACCAATCCAATTGCCAAAATATTAGCCACATCAACCATTGCGGTAGACAGATTACCCGCTCTGATCTGTGCCTGAATCTCTACGCCGGGCAGTACCAATTTATCCTGGATTAACCGGCCAACTCTAATCAAGATCAAGCCCAGGATGCCATAAGCAACCACGCTGACGATTTCGGCGAGCAAAGTAGCGCCCGGTTCTCCTGAAACCGCGCCAGTGATCATCAAAGCAAGAGCCAGAGTACCTCCTGCCATGGACACTCCGAATGCGTAATTATCTCTTGATGCAAGTTCTTCGGCGCTACTCACATTGGCAACCAACCCGGTAATAAATCGCAACCCTGCGATCATCATCACTGCGATGATCAGATCGATCACCAGGATCTGATAGATCCATATGTCCACCGCGTCAAAATTGAACAGTTCACTCATGACATTGTCCTGTTGCTGTTTCTCTGGTTCGTGTTAGTTCGTATTGCATTGAATTTATGCTTATTTGCCACGCCGAGCTCCCCTCGATGTCCGGAATCTACTGTTGCGGGTACTACTCTGGTACTTGCTGCTGGATTTTGATGCGTAAGGACTCCTGAACGCAGATTTTGCCCGGGTGGTACTGGCCTTACTGATACCCGATGCCCCGGAGCGTGATTTCGAATAGGCACTCCTGAACGGTTTGTCTGACCTGTAGTTCTTCCTCGCCCTTTGCTCTACAGCTCGTTGGGTGCTCCGCTGCCGTGCGGAAGTATAATTATTGCGCCCGACATCATGGTAATAGGAATAGCCGCGGTTGCCAGCCCAATCACCATAATAGTATCGATTTCTACCATACATGGCGCCAAAGTAGGAGTACCTGGGATACCACATCCAGTAAGCAGCCCCCATGCCATATGACCAATGACCATAGTGGTGATTCCCCATTAGCTGACTTCCGGCACCATAGTCCTTGGCCTTATTTGCCTGCAGTTCCGCTGCCTTGTTGATGGCATTCACCCGGGCAAGTTTGCCTTCCGACAAATCGGCCATGACATTGACGGGATCAGACAATGCATCGTTATAGACCGCCGGTTGAACCGCAGTGTTGAGCGACTCCAATTCCTTCATCTTTTCAGTCAGGGTTAAATCTCTCGCCTGAGGACCTGCACCAGCCAGACGCTCCTGCAGACCCTTGTATACAGGTCCGGAGGTAGTGGCATCGGCTTCCAGTTCGGTTAGCAGGGGGGCCAGTTCAGGGCGTTGACGCTTGAGGATGCGGCTATATTGTTTGAGGATTGTTGCGTTTCGAATGGTTCCCGTATTGATCCCTTTAGCAAGCGAGGCAAGATTCTTCTCGACAGTCACCAGAGCTGTTCGATACTGGTCTTCCATTGAGGCACCACAGGATGCCAGCATGCCTATGGTCACAAGTAGTAAAACAGTTTTGTATTTCACAACACCTCCATGGAACCAATGTGTTGCTGCACATTTTGCATGCAATTACCGCATAGCGCCCTGATTGGCATTATGCCTCATTATCAATGCCAAGAATAACAAACAACGCCCTGGTTTCAAGCACTCTTTCAATGCAATTCACTTTTGGCGCAATGTCAGCGTTCGACCTGATTGCAATTCTGGTACTCGCTGCCGGACGTTCGGGTTTGTTTCTGATTCAGCTCGACGCTGTGTATCGCGGCATATGTTTGTTATTCCTGACAACAAATCATGCTGAACATCTATGATTGATGCTGCGATCAGGCGATAATAATTAGACCATTTTCAGCTGGAAATTAACCATGAATTTTGTTGGCAGTCACATACTTTCAGTTTCTCAATTTGAGCGGGAAGATGTCGCAACCGTATTCGCTGTCGCTGACAAAATGGAACCCTATGCGCATAGACGCAAAGTGACGCGTGTGTTGGAAGGTGCGATCCTGGGCAATATGTTCTTTGAACCCAGTACCCGTACCAGAGTCAGCTTTGGTTGTGCTTTTAACCTGCTGGGCGGTGAAGTCCGGGAAACAACCGACATCAAGGCCTCGGCGATCGCCAAGGGTGAATCGTTTTATGATACGGCCCGGGTATTGAGTGGTTACAGCGATGTGATCGCCATGCGACATCAGCTCGAAGGATCAGTTGCAGAATTCGCATCAGCCAGCCGTGTGCCGGTCCTGAACGGAGGCGATGGCGCTAATGAACACCCTAGCCAGGCACTACTGGATTTATACACCATTCAAAACGAGATTGCCGGGCAAGGCAAGGACATCGACGGTCTGCGCATCGCCCTGGTGGGTGATCTTAAGTATGGCCGTGCAGTGCACTCTCTCTGCAGACTGATCATGTTGTTCAATAATATCCAGTTTACTCTCATATCATCTGCCGGGCTGCGCCTACCTGAAAACTATGTGGAAGAGCTTCGATCCAGAGGTCATACGGTGAACTTGTCCGATCAACTTGAGGAAGGCATTGGCCAGACGGATATCATCTACCTTACCCGGACGCAGGAAGAGCGATTCCCCAGTCAGGACGAAGCCAACAAGTATCGTGGACTGTTCCGTTTAAACCAGGCGATCTATACCAAATATTGTGAGCCGAATACGGTGATCATGCATCCACTGCCCAGGGACTCCCGCGGCGAAGCCAGTGAGTTGGACAATGATCTCAATGAAAATCCCAATCTGGCCATCTTCAGACAGACTGATAACGGCGTTTTGATCAGAATGGCACTCTTTGCCCTGGTTCTGGATGTCGTGGATCAGGTCGACAAACATGGCAGAGATGTAGGCTGGTATACAGAGAAGCGATTCTGACTTTCCATGCAATTCGGCCACACCTGAGGAGATATTTATGCAGGTTTCCTATAGCTCGCTGGAATACGATTTCGATGCAACAATCACAATGCTCAGGGAACAGGTGAACAGATTTGCTGCTGCTGAAATTGCACCGCTGGCCGCAGATATCGATCGAAACAATCAGTTTCCGATGGAAATCTGGCGCAAACTGGGCGATCTGGGTCTATTGGGCATCACTGCAGATGAAAAATACGGTGGCTCCGGACTGGGTTATCTGGCCCATGTTGTGGTAATGGAAGAACTCTCGCGGGCGTCCGCTTCCGTGGCACTCAGTTATGGTGCGCACTCCAATTTGTGTGTGAATCAGATCTCACGAAATGGCACGGACGAACAGAAAAGACAGTATCTGCCCAAACTGATCAGCGGTGAGCATGTCGGTGCACTGGCCATGAGTGAGCACAATGCCGGTTCGGACGTGGTCAGTATGCAACTCCGTGCCGAACAGGATGGCGATGAATTTGTTCTGAATGGCGCCAAGATGTGGATCACCAATGGCCCCAATGCAAATACTTACGTCATTTATGCCAAAACCGAACCGCATGCCGGTCCAAAAGGAATCACTGCCTTCATCGTGGAACGCGACTATCCCGGGTTTACCCGTTCGGAGAAACTGGACAAACTGGGAATGCGCGGCTCCGATACCTGTGAGTTGGTATTTGAGGCATGTCGGGTGCCAGCCGCCAATATACTCGGAAAGAAAAATGCAGGCGTGAAGGTGCTTATGAGCGGCCTGGACTACGAACGCGTGGTACTGGCAGGCGGTCCGGTCGGCATCATGCAGGCTTGTATGGATCTGGTGACACCCTACATTCACGAACGCAAACAGTTCGGGCAAGCCATTGGTGAATTTCAGCTTATCCAGGGAAAGATCGCTGATATGTACACGCGCCTCAGTGCCAGCCGCTCGTATCTGTACGCGGTTGCCCAGGCATGCGATCGTGGTGAGACGACCCGTAAGGATGCCGCAGGGGTAATTCTCTACACGTCGGAAACAGCCACGCAGATGGCACTGGAGGCAATTCAGATTCTGGGAGCAAACGGCTACATCAATGACTATGCAAGCGGGCGTCTGTTGCGGGATGCAAAACTCTATGAGATCGGTGCCGGGACATCTGAAATCAGACGCATGTTAATCGGCCGCGAACTGTTCAATGAATCCAAATAAAATAGAGTCGCGAGTCAAGAGCAAAAAGCGGAGAATGTGAGTCAGAATTGTTATGTCAGTCTTAAAATCAATCGTTAGTCCCGATACGGAAGAATTTAAAGCCAACTACCAGTCCATGCAGAATCTGGTTCAGGACTTGCGTGACAAGTTTGCTGCAATCAGCGTAGGTGGCGGTGAAAGATCGCGTCAGCGTCACCTGGACCGGGGGAAACTGCTACCACGTGACCGTGTGGACCAACTAATCGATCCCGGTTCGCCATTTCTTGAGTTGTCGCAGTTCGCCGGATTTGAGATGTTCGATGGCGAAAGCCCCTGCGGAAGTATCATCACAGGACTCGGCAGAGTGATGGGACAGATTTGTGTCATCATTGCTAACGACGCCACAATAAAGGGTGGTACCTACTATCCCATTACCGTAAAAAAGCATTTGCGCGCGCAAGCCATTGCCGAGAATTGTCATTTGCCGTGCATCTACCTGGTGGATTCCGGTGGGGCTAACCTGCCGCATCAGGATGAAATTTTTGCTGACAACCAGCATTTCGGCAGGATATTCCACAACCAGGCAAGGATGTCATCTATGGGGATTCCGCAGATCGCGGTGGTGATGGGTTCCTGTACGGCCGGTGGCGCATATGTGCCGGCTATGGCGGACGAGAGTATAATCGTCAGGAATCAGGGAACAATATTTCTGGCCGGACCACCGCTGGTAAAAGCTGCAACCGGGGAAGTTGTCACTGCTGAAGAATTAGGCGGCGGCGTGGTCCATACCAGACTGTCGGGAGTCGCGGATCATCTCGCAGAAGACGATCTGCATGCACTGCAACTGGCGCGTCGCTGTGTTGCCAATCTCAATACAGATCGTACCCATAGCTGGTCTAGCCGCATCAACCGCGAAGCTGTCCAACCACCCCTGCACGACCCGGCGGAACTCTATGGCATTGTTCCACGAGAACTCTCAACTCAATATGATGTGCGGGAAGTGATTGCTCGTCTGGTCGATGGCTCCGAGCTGGATGAATTCAAAGCAAAATACGGCACTACGCTGGTATGCGGTTTCTCCCATATTCATGGTTATCCCATCGGCATCTTAGCCAACAACGGTATTCTCTTCTCGGAATCCGCCCAGAAAGGCGCCCATTTTATCGAATTATGTTGCCAGCGTAATATCCCGTTACTCTTTCTGCAGAACATCGCCGGCTTTATGGTCGGCAAGAAGTACGAGGTAGAGGGCATTGCCAAACACGGGGCCAAGATGGTCACTGCAGTTGCCTGCGCCTCAGTGCCCAAATTCACCATTGTCATTGGCGGCAGTTTTGGTGCCGGTAACTATGGCATGTGTGGTCGCGCATATGATCCGGTATTTCTATGGATGTGGCCGAACTCCCGCATTTCTGTCATGGGTGGGCAACAGGCGGCAGCGGTATTGTCGCAGATTCGCGAGGACGGTATGGCAGCACGGGGCCAGAGTTGGAATCAAGACGAGAAGGCCGCATTCCAGCAACCGATCATTGACCAATATGAGAAGCAGGGAAATCCCTACTATGCAAGTGCACGTTTATGGGACGATGGCATACTGGATCCAATGCAAACCAGGGACACGCTGGGTCTGGCAATTGCCGCTTCGTTGTGCGCTCCGGTGAAGGCAACACGATTTGGTGTCTTCAGAATGTAGCTGTCGAATTCAGAAATGAATCGCCGCGCCCAGTCAGAAATCAAAGCGACCCGACCCTTATGATAAAGAAAATACTGATTGCCAATCGAGGTGAAATTGCCTGTCGAATCATTCGCACCGCAAACAAGAATGGCATCGACACTGTGGCTGTTTACTCTGACGCAGATCGCCACGGTTTGCATGTACAACAGGCAGATGAAAGTTACCACATAGGTCCCTCGCCTGCCCTGCAGAGCTATTTGAACCAGGAAAACATACTGCGTGTTGCACGTGATGCAGCAGTAGATGCTATTCACCCGGGCTATGGTTTTCTTGCCGAGAATGCTGAATTTGCCCAATCCTGCACGGATCAAAATCTGTGTTTCATCGGTCCACCTGCTGCAGCGATCAGGCTAATGGGTTCTAAAAGTGAAGCCAGAGACCTCATGGCGAAAGCCGGAGTACCCATATTAAAAGGGTTACATTGCAAGAATCTCGACCTGGAATCGATTGCTGCAGCCGTCAGCACAATTGGCTATCCGATTTTGTTAAAACCTGCCGCGGGCGGTGGCGGCAAAGGTATGAAAATAGTTCGAGCAGAGCGTGAATTGTCCGACGCCCTGACGTCAGCCCGTCGTGAAGCCCGATCAGCATTCGGTAGTGACGAAATAATCATCGAAAAATACCTTGAGAAAACCCGACATATCGAGATACAGATATTCGCCGATCAACAGGGAAACTGCATTCACTTGTTCGAACGTGATTGTTCCATTCAACGGCGACACCAGAAGGTCGTAGAAGAAGCGCCGGCACCCGGTATGACGGAATCGCTAAGAGAACAGTTGGGATCTGCTGCAGTGAATGCAGCCAAAGCTGTTGACTATGTTGGTGCGGGTACCGTTGAATTTCTGTTGGCTGCTGACGGTCAGTTTTATTTTATGGAGATGAATACACGGCTGCAGGTAGAACACGCGGTTACCGAAATGGTGACGGGACTGGATCTGGTGGACTGGCAAATTCGCATTGCCAACGGTGATCCGCTGCCGTGCTTGCAGGATGATATTGAACTTAACGGGCATGCCATTGAAGTCAGAATCTATGCTGAAGATACAGAGCAGAACTTTTTACCTGCTTCCGGCCATATCAGCCACTTGAGACTGCCTCCGGATACACAAAACGTGCGTATCGACAACGGTGTCACCGAGGCGGAGCACATCGGCGTTTATTACGATCCCATGCTGATGAAGGTCATTGCCTGGAATAAGGATCGAACCTCAACAATCAAGTCATTACAGGATGCTCTGGATGCTCTGCAGATTGCCGGTGTAAAGACCAATCGTGATTATCTCTATGCCATTCTCGATAACGATCATTATCAATCCGGTTCACTGCATACTCTGTTTCTTGACCAGCATCACGATTTATTGAACCTGGATCTGAATCAACAGGATCGGTTACAAGTTATGGCAACAGCAGCAAAAGCCCTGCTTGAAGATACTCTGCAGCTGGCAGCAAACACTGCCATTGATGTCTCGCCCTGGCATAAGGACTTCTGTTGGCGCCTTAATGCCGCCGCCAGTACCAGTCTGTATTTACGCACAGCGGAAGGCCTGGTGCAGTTGAAATTGACCACAACGGAATCGGGTAGACACCGGATCACGTTTACCTCCACGACGGGTGAATCGGTTCAGGCGCTGATTGAGGATGTTGCTCTGACCATGGACCGTACCTATCTGACCACAGAACAGATTACTGTATTTCACCCCCGCAGCACTGTGACCATGCAGCGCCCCCATGCGGGTATGGAAGGTCATGCAGAGGAGGAGGGACAGATTCTCGCCCCCATGTCGGGTCGCATCATCTCGATTAACGTCGCCACCGGTGATCACGTCGAACGAGGTGATATTCTGGTGGTACTGGAAGCGATGAAGATGGAACATAACCTGGCTGCACCTGAATCCGGAGAAGTGAAAAAACTACCCTACAAAGTAGGTGATCTGGTGGACGAAGGCACTGAACTTGCGGAAATCGCCCCGGATGAAGATGAAGTCGCACACGCAAGCCAGCCTGTGTAGAATGTGTAGACTGTATCTTACGCGTGACGGTGCGATTATTATTGCAGTTGATAATCTCATCGCCTTTTCATTGAAGCCGGACAAAAAGGAGATTGACAGATGATTTATGACAGCATCCTGAAGACCATAGGCAATACCCCCATCGTTCGTTTGAACAATATGGTGCCAGCAAAGACGGAAATGTTCGTCAAGCTTGAGGCGTTTAATCCCATGGCGTCGGTAAAGGATCGACTGGCCATCGCCATTATCGAGGATGCGGAAAGAACCGGTGCCATAACTGCCGGTCAGACGGTAATTGAAGCAACCTCAGGTAATACAGGCATTTCCCTGGCTATGGTTTGCACTGCCAAAGGTTATCCGTTCGTCGCGACCATGGTGGAAACATTTTCGGTCGAGCGAAGAAAGTTAATGAAGGCGCTGGGCGCCAAGGTCATCCTGACACCTGCCGCGGAAAAAGGTACCGGCATGGTGAAAAGAGCAGAAGAATTGGCGGAGAAACACGGTTGGTTCCTGGCCCGACAGTTCGAAAATCCCGCAAATCCAGAATACCACCGCAACACTACAGGTCCGGAAATACTACAGGATTTCGCCAATCGCGATTTGCATTACTTTGTCAGTGGTTGGGGAACGGGAGGCACTATTACCGGAGCCGGTCAGATGATTAAACTGGCCCGACCGGACGTTCAAATCATCGCGGCCGAACCGGAAAATGCCGCTATGATGTCAGGCAACGAATGGTCGCCACACAAAATACAAGGCTGGACACCTGACTTTCTCCCGGAAGTGCTGGATATGACAATCGCTGATCAAATAGTCACGGTCTCGGATGATGATGCCATCTCCATTGCCCGCAGACTGGCTGTCGAAGAAGCGGTATTCTGCGGTATCTCTTCAGGTGCCACCATGGCTGCAGCATTGACCGTTGCAGAAGATGCGCCAGAGGGCAGCACCTTCGTCGTGATATTACCCGATACCGGGGAAAGGTATTTTTCAACACCTCTCTTTGAGGGGATCACAGAAGAATCTGACGATGAGTGGCTGGCCGATCAATAAAGATCGGCACACAAACGACATCTAACGAGTCACTATACGCTCGAAGGGATGGGTATGGAAACGGGTAGGGAGTTCTTGTTATGAGCCACCCCCTATGGCGCCCCTCAGCAGATCAGATCGCGTCAACCAACATGACGCGCTTCACCGAAGCTATCGAAAATCGATACTCTGTATCGTTCGATACATATCAGCAGCTGCATCGATGGTCTATTGAAAATCGAGCCTGGTTCTGGGAAGAGGTCTGGCGCTTCTGTGGTATTGAATCCTCCGTGTCAGCCACCAGTTCGATGTTGCATGGCGACAAGATGCCGGGTACATCCTGGTTCGAGGGTGCGCAACTTAATTTCGCCGAAAACCTGCTGCATTACAGAGATGAAAAATGCGCTTTGATTTCAATCAGCGAGAGTGGTCAACGGCGTGAGATGAGCTACGCCGAGCTGCACCGGGCTGTGGCCGGAATACAGATTTCCCTGATTGAATCGGGTGTACAGACCGGTGACAGAGTAGCTGGATACCTGCCCAATGTGGCAGAAACGGTAGTCGCGATGCTGGCCACAACCAGTCTGGGCGCCATCTGGTCATCCTGTTCACCGGACTTTGGTGCATCGGCCGTGCTGGACAGGCTGGGCCAGATCGAACCGAAAATACTGTTTACGACGGATCAGTACGACTATAACGGCAACACAATAAACATTCTCGAGCGTGTAGGAAACATCGCTGCAAGTCTATCCTGCCTCGATAAAATCGTTATCATCACGGCGCAGCAAAACCAGAGCTTCGATATCGAGAAATCTGTCTCTTACAACTCTTTCCTCAATCCAGAGGTTCAGGAAATTTCTGCCTATGTGCAACTGCCTTTCGATCATCCCGCTTACATTCTTTATTCGTCTGGAACCACCGGGAAACCCAAATGTATCGTCCATGGCGCAGGCGGAACTTTAATCCAGCATCTGAAGGAGCATCAACTCCACACAGACTTGAAACGCCAGGATACACTATTTTATTTCACCACCTGCGGCTGGATGATGTGGAACTGGCTGGTTTCCGGCTTAGCCAGCGGTGCAACTCTGGTGTTGTATGACGGTTCTCCCTTCTACCCTACCGCTTCCCGTATGTTCGATATTATTGCAGATGAAAAAGTCTCTGTTTTCGGTACCAGTGCCAGGTTCTTGTCTGCGGCCGAGAAGGCTGGTGTGCAGCCAAACAAAACCCATGACCTGACCACCCTGAGAGCCATTCTCTCGACCGGATCGCCTCTGGCCATTGAAGGATTTGAGTACGTTTACAGAGAAATCAAACAGGATCTGTGCCTGTCATCCATAGCCGGCGGCACTGATCTGATCTCCTGTTTCGTACTGGGCAATCCGAATTTGCCTGTTTATGCGGGCGAGATCCAGTGTGCCGGACTCGGTATGGATGTCCGGGTGTTTGATGATGCAGGTAATTCAATCAGTGCCGGAAAAGGCGAACTGGTCTGCACGCAAAGCTTTCCATCGATGCCCACCAGCTTCTGGATGGATGATTCGGGCGAAAAGTACCACACAGCCTATTTCGATCAGTTCAGGAATGTCTGGGCACATGGCGATTACATCGAATGCACCGAACACGGCGGCTATGTCATCCATGGTCGATCGGACGCGGTGCTAAACCCCGGTGGAGTCAGAATAGGTACGGCAGAGATCTATCGTCAGGTGGAATCAATCGATACGGTGCTGGAAAGTCTGGCCATCGGGCAAGAGTGGCAGGACGATACCCGGATCATACTTTTTGTTGTCATGAAAGATAATCAGCAATTGGACGAAGCACTCATGCAGAGAATCCGGGCCACGATACGGAAAAATACCAGTCCCCGGCATGTCCCCGCCAAAATCATTCAGGTGAAGGACCTGCCGCGCACTATCTCCGGAAAAATCAGCGAATTAGCCGTCAATAATGTCGTCCATAACAGAGCGGTCTCCAACGCAGATGCATTAGCCAATCCCGAGGCATTGGATTACTTCAGGCATCTACCCGAGTTAAGCTAAAGGGGACGTTACCCTTTATAATTCATTATATTTCAAATGCTTATAACATTATACTAATGTAAAACATTAATATAAAAAAGGAATGCATTGCAGCCCTTTTTATGCACGCTAATTTTACGTCGATCAGTCAAGTAACTCATCCAGCTCAGGCAGTGCCTTAAACAGATCCGCTACCAGACCATAGTCTGAAATCTGAAAGATTGGCGCATCTGCATCCTTGTTGATGGCGACAATAACCTTGCTGTCTTTCATGCCTGCCAGATGCTGAATGGCGCCGGAAATACCCACAGCGATATAAAGATCCGGGGCGACGATCTTGCCTGTCTGCCCGACCTGCATATCGTTGGGTACAAAACCGGCGTCTACTGCTGCCCGGGAAGCACCTATAGCCGCCCCCAGCTTATCTGCAACGGCCTCCAGCAGTGCGAAGTTCTCACCATTTTGCATACCTCGTCCACCAGAAATAATAATGTTGGCGGCCGTCAATTCCGGTCTTTCCAGCTTGGCTATTTCCGCCCTCTCCCAACGGGAAAGACCAGCATCGGTTACCACATCAATGGCCTCGATTGCGGCAGAACCGCCTTCAGCGGCTACGCTATCAAACGCCGTACCACGAATGGTCAGTACTTTTATCGGGTCAGACGATTGCACTGTCGCCACCGCATTACCAGCATAGATCGGTCGTTGAAACGTGTCCTGGCTTATCACACCACTGACATCAGAGATCTGAGCCACGTCAAGCAGTGCGGCGACACGAGGCAGGAAGTTCTTACCCGTGGTCGTTGTACAGGCCAGGATATGAGAATAATCTTTGCCGATTTCGACCACCAGAGCAGCCAGATTTTCGGCCAGTTGATGTTCATACACAGCGTTGTCTGCAACCAGCACTTTGGTGACGCCGTCTATCTTTGCCGCTTCTTCAGCAGCCGCACCACAATTTGCACCAGCCACCAGCACTGAAATATCACCGCCAATTTCTTGTGCGGCGGCAACGGTTACCAGTGTTGCCGCTTTTATACTCTCGTTGTTGTGTTCTGCTATTACCAAAATGCTCATCAGATCACCTTTGCTTCATTTTTCAGTTTGTCGACTAATTCTTCAACGTCTGCCACAATCACACCCGCCTGTCTGTCTGAGGGTGGCTCTACTTTCAATGTGGTAAGGCGTGGCGTTACATCTACTCCCAGTTCTTCAGGTGTATAGGTATCGATTGATTTCTTTTTGGCTTTCATAATATTGGGCAATGAAGCATATCTTGGCTCATTTAAGCGTAGGTCAGCGGTAATAACTGCAGGTGTTTTAACCGTGATCGTTTCCATACCACCATCAATTTCCCTTGTTACTGTCGCTTCACCATCTGCCAACAGGATCTCGCTGGCAAAGGTTGCCTGGGGAAGACCTGCAAGCGCTGCAAGCATTTGACCGGTTTGAATGTTGTCTCCGTCAATTGCCTGCTTACCCAGAATAATCAGATCCGGATTTTCTTTGTCTACCAGTGCCTTAAGAAGCTTGGCAACAGCCAGGGGCTGAATGTCTGCATCGGTCTCTACAAAAATCCCCCGGTCAGCTCCCAATGCCAACGCGGTTCTAATTTGCTCCTTGCATTGTGTTGGCCCAATAGATGCAACGACTACTTCTTCTGCGTTACCGGCTTCTCTTATCCTAACCGCTTCTTCAATGGCAATCTCGTCAAACGGATTAACCGCCATTTTTACGTTATTTATATCCACACCAGAGTTGTCGCTTAACACGCGTACATTCACGTTCGCATCTACGACCCGCTTGGCAGTTACCAGAATTTTCATGAAATTCCTCGCTCTCTACTATTAAAAAATCTGTACTTCCCTGCGACAAAGTCTTCCTGATTTTGGAATCCGTGCCACAAACATGTTTGAGCCAATAAACAGGCTCAAACCGGCAGCGCGTATTCTCTCTTTTATTGCCGGTCCGGTCAATAGATATCACCCCTCTACAGGGTTTATTTTCTGAATTTTCAATAACTTATGTGCTTTCGACAATAATCTTAACCGTCGTTTGCAGCCGCCCGGTAAATCCATCTATAGCCGCGCAGATCATTTCAATCATGGGACACATTTCATACAATAGACAGATCGAGTAACTGACAGTCCGGTGAGCGAATCACGAGGGCCGAAAGGAGAACCCAGTGGAACGAGAATCAATGGAATTTGACATGGTGATTGTTGGCGCAGGTCCGGCAGGACTGTCTGCCGCAATCCGGTTTAAGCAATTGTGTCAAGAGGCTGAAGTCGATTACTCCGTCTGCCTGGTCGAGAAAGGCTCAGAGATTGGTGCTCATATTTTGTCCGGCGCAATACTGGAACCCACAGCAATCGACGAGTTATTCCCCGACTGGAAAGAGATGGGGGCGCCACTAAATACTCCCACGACCGAAGATGATGTTTATTATCTGGTTGATGAGAAACAGGCAATGAAGGTTCCCGGAATCTTTGTGCCGAGCGCATCACACAATAAAGGCAATTACGCGATTTCTCTGGGGAATCTGTGTCGCTGGCTGGGTGAGCAGGCTGATGCATTGGGCGTGGAAATATTCCCCGGGTTCGCGGCCTCTGAAGTCCTCTACCACGAAGATGGTTCAGTTAAGGGAATTGCCACCGGTGACATGGGGATCGGCGCCGATGGCGAGCAGAAATCCTCCTACCAGCCGGGTTACGAGTTGCATGCAAAATACACCTTGTTCACCGAGGGCTGCAGAGGTCATCTGGGCAAACAATTGATTGAAAAATTTGATTTGCAGGCAGATGCAGGCACTCAGCACTATGCAATTGGCATCAAGGAACTGTGGGATATCGATCCTGACAAGCATCGTCCGGGTAAGGTTATTCATTCCGTGGGTTATCCGCTGGACCATGGCCCCGGTGGTGCGACCGGCGGATCCTTTATGTACCATCTGGAGAACAATCAGGTCGCCCTCGGGCTAATTGTTGACCTTAGTTACAGCAATCCTCACCTGAGTCCTTTCGACGAATTTCAGAAATATAAACTGCACCCTGTGATTCGTCACTTCCTTGAGGGCGGCAAACGGGTATCTTATGGTGCACGCGCTATCAACAAGGGGGGATTCCAGGCGGTACCAAAGCTGGTATTTCCCGGCGGGCTAATGGCTGGCGACGATGCCGGTTTCATGAACTTCCTGAAAATCAAGGGTAACCACAATGCCATGAAGACAGGAATGCTGGCTGCAGAATCCGTCTTCTCCGCAATCAAGGAGGGTAGCGACGGTCATGAAGAGCTAGACAGTTATACCGAGGCTTATGAAAACTCCTGGGTATACAAGGAACTCTATAAGTCGAGGAACGTCAATCCGGCAATCCACAAATTCGGCGTACTCATGGGGGCGGCGTTTGCATTTGTCGACCAGACTATTTTCCGGGGCAAATTGCCATTTACCCTGTCCGATCCAACTCCGGATCATGAAATGCTCAAACCGGCGGACAAGTGTAAACCGATCGATTACCCGAAACCTGACGGCGTGATCACCTTTGATAAGACGTCTTCTGTATTTCTCTCCAGTACTAACCACGAAGAAGATCAACCCTGCCATCTGCAACTGGCAGACCCTGATATTCCGCTGCAAAAGAATCTACCCATGTATAACGAGCCCGCGCAACTATATTGTCCTGTCGGGGTTTATGAAGTACTCGAGGAAGAAGACGGCAGCAAACGTTTCCAGATCAACGCCCAGAATTGCATACATTGCAAAACCTGCGATATCAAGGATCCGGCTCAGAATATCAACTGGGTAACGCCCGAGGGTACGGGTGGACCTAATTATCCGAATATGTGACGGGT
>JASJXV010000188.1 GCA_030123805.1 Gammaproteobacteria bacterium | reverse complement strand
GAAACCATGCTTTTGGTCACTATTCAGCACCACCAGCACGGCAACTTTGTGCCATTTCCGGTCATTCACGAAACATCAGCAAACGACAGCTTACCCGCAGTAAAGCAGCCGCTGATATCCTGGCTGTCTGGTCCATTGTCGTCCTTCCAGCAAACACTCGGTTACGTTGCTGAACCGGTGCTCGCTTCTGCGGTTACTGCGGAGGAATTGACGCGGTGGGATCAGCGTATATAGCTGCCTCGAATCGGCCAACAGCGACGTTTCCCTTCTGTTTTATCACCACACAATTGACCCAACAATCTGATGTTGGTCATCCCCATACGGAACAAACAGAGTCCACGTTATTTTGCTGTCGCATTCTGCTGTATGGAATCATCAATCTGGATGTTAGAATTTTGCTTTAAGTAATTAACAAGCCAGTTGGCAGCTTCTTCGGGAGATAGGAAGCCAACCAGCTTCTCTTGCTGGGAGCAGGAAGCCATCTCGCTGCCTACTATCATGTCAGGCACCTAAGCCTCTTGAGTCCATCGGTCTAGACATGTACACCACATGTGCATACAATATATCGCATGCATGTCGTTTGAGTATAGGCACCATTAAGACCCTTTTTCAACCAAATCAGCAAATGCTGATTATGTAGCTAACTTTGGTGACAAAGGCGATTTGCCGATGCCTCCTGGTAGGGAGTTTGCCATCCTGACATGCATGGATGCTCGTTTAGATCCAGCAAAATATGCAGGCCTTGCTGAAGGTGATGCACATGTAATTCGCAACGCAGGTGGCAGAGCAAGTGACGACGCCATTCGCTCATTGGTCATTTCCTATAAGTTACTTGGCACGAAAGAATGGTTCGTAATACATCACACCGATTGTGGAATGGAAACATTCAACAATGAAATTATGGGCGATTTATTGTCTGGTAGCTTAAAAACCGCAAACGTTGATGAGTCGGGGTGGCACGATAGCAATGCAGGAGGCGGAACAACAGATGGTAAATTCGTTGAGTGGCTTACCATTAGTGACCAAGGCAAGAGTGTTTTAGCTGATGTCCAACGAATTAGAAATAATTCAATGGTTCCAACTGATATACCAATTTATGGTTATATCTATGATTGCAAAACTGGCAGTCTTGTAGAGGTTTCTGAAGCAACAGAAGTAGGTAAAGCAAGTTGAAACCTAACAAGATAAATCAATTCGGACTGCCTAACCTCATTCTTTTCTAACTGTTGACTGATCTTTCCCAGGGGCGCTTGTCCCTATTAAGCCGTTTGGCCAGTTCAATCATATTGCCCAAAACCACACTGCACTAGAGCAGAATTGGAATGACAGCAACGGGTCGAGAGTTCGAGCCTTGCTCTTTTGCTGCTTTGGTTCAGAGAGAAAACTCGCGGTGTCCTTTTGCCAATCCTCGCTCATAATCTAGCTAACGGTGCCTTCTTAGTGGTTTAAACTATGACGTACGGAGGACAGGCGCTTTTTGGCTGTTTGATTTCGCGTCCGCTGCTAAGGGGTAAGCGGTGTTAATCCTATTAAACATACTTGAATCTCTGGGGAGATAACTCTGTATGCCTTACAGTATGCTGGATGTCTCATGTGTTGCTGTTGACATCTGATTTTAATTTTCCAAAGAGGAAGTATTTTGGGCGCGGTTCAGGTGAAGATTCCAGATACTACAATTACAAGGGAGCAGGCCGAAAGTCCGGTTCCTGGGACAAACTATGAGCATTGATCTTCTCATTATCATAGGTTATTTCGCAGCCATAATGGTCATAGCTGTGAGGGCTCGTGTCAGAAGTGACGTGAGCGCGGAAGAGTACTTTATAAGTTCCCGATCTCTTCCCTGGTACTCCGTTGCCGCTTCCATGATCGCCACAAATATTCACGCGGGACATTTTTTGTCGGTGGTTGGAGCGGCCTATGCCTTTGGCCTTGCCCAGGCCAACTTTGAAATCAATGCAATTGCCGGGCTGCTCATCGCCGCATTTGTATTTGTTCCTCTTTATCTCAAAGCTAAAGTCGTCACGATATCACAGTTCTTTGAAATGAAATTCGGGACGGTGGTTGGCACAACCTACTCGATCCTCTTTATGTTGCTCTACGGGACACTCTATATCGGAAGTGCCCTATTCTGGGGCGCCTATTCTGTTGAGGCGATATTTAGTGATGAAATTGCTTTCCTGGGAAGTTCCCCTCAGGCTCGTATTTTTGTCCTGATCTGTGTGCTGGGAGCCTTTTCCGCGATTTATACTTATATGGGTGGGTTAGGGGCCGTGGTTAAAACGGACTTAATCCAGTTTGTGCTGCTGGTGTTCGGTGGATTGGTGTTATCTACCATTGCTTTAAATGAAGTGGGGGGCTTTTCAGCTCTTTATGAAAAGGCCGGTAAGAGTATGCATCTGCATCTCCCCAATGATCATCCTAAACTTCCCTGGTTGGGCATCATCACAATGCTTCTCTTAAATCTTCAATATTGGGGTTGTAACCAAGTTATTCTTCAAAGAGTGCTTGCTGCCCGAAGTCTCAGGGATGCGCAGATAGGATTGCTGGTAGGTGGACTGTTCAAGTATCTGACGGCAGCACTAATTATCTTTCCCGGCATCGCCCTCATTGGAATATTGGGCTCAGAAAACGCTCTGACGGACAAGGATATGGCCTATCCCACGCTGGTGAAAATGCTGGATAGTCCTGGTCTTAAGGGTCTCATCCTTTGTGGTCTGTTTGCCTCGCTAATGAGTACGGTGGACTCTATTTTCAATTCAGTTTCGACTCTCTGGTCGGTGGATATTTACAAGCGATTCATTCGTCCTGATGCCACGGACGCTCAGGTGATTCGATCTGGAAAGTTATCCATCGTTGTGACCTTGTTTGTTGGGATTGGCATGGGAGCATTCTTTTCCTACGTTAAGTTCGAAAACCCAGAAGTGGTCATCGATGCCTTTTTTAAGGAACTTTCCTATTTCGCAAAGATAGGCTTTGTGATGTTGATCTGTGCGGCAGTATTCCTTAAAAGTCCGTCTAAAATGCTTGTTGGGGTCACTCTGGTTGCCAGTATTCCCATCAGTATTGTCTTTAAGGCTTTACTGCCCGATATGCCATATTTGATACGTACTGGTATCGTTATCGTCGCCACCTTTGCCATTGTGGCCATACCCACTATTGCAAAAAATGGTTGGAGGTTGGATACAAAAGAGCTTGTTTCAGTATCAAGCAAGACTGTGGGCTGGTGGGGATGTGCCTTGGGAGCGTCACTTGTTTTGATTCATGTTGTATTTCACTGAATTCAATTTTCGATCAAAGAATTCGAGGACATCTCCTGTCAAGTAGGTAAAGCATTTATCTTGATCTTTTTTGACCAAGTGCGTTTTTGTGCAGATATCGCAGTCGGAAAGATTGATAGCATCGATCTTTTCACATGGTCTGATGCCTTCACGCCACCCAAAAGAACTGAATATGAGTATAGGCACCATTAAGACCCTTTTTCAACCAAATCCAACTTACATCGTGGATAACTAAAATCCCTTTTCTGGATACTGAAAGAATTAACAGGGTGATTAATACGATTTTGATTTAATTTTGGTCAAAATTCAGCTGGTATTCACTTGGGATAGAAACCAGGCCGATCGCTACTTCACTGAAGCTCATCAGCTTTCTGATTACTCACTAGTAAACAACAACCCCTGTCGTGGTGGTGCTCGGGATTTCGGCAGATGATCTACAGGTGTGGCAGATTTGGCATCCAGGTGGTCTAAGATCTTCTTGATCACCTCGGCGGTGCGACGACTCGCTCCTCAATGCAGGCGATGATTTTAACCGGGCGGCGTTCCGCGCCCCACCACATCTGCTGCAGACCGAGACATCAATATTAAAGACTCGTTTAAGTCTTTCTGCCCACGTGAGTGATTCATGGCTCTCAGCTGATGATTTTTCCTTGGTAGTCGAGGAGGTCTTCTTGGCACTGCCTTTGCCTCGCTTTGCTGGTGTTACATTGATACGATGCTTGCTGTTGGGTTGGTGCGGCACTCCGACCAGTACACCATGAAATCGAGTGAGGTTGATCCTTGGCTTTGGCACCATCGCCGCTAACTTAGCAATGAAATCTAAGGGCTCGAATATGACATGTGTCGTACCATCTCGGTACGGGGTCTTTAAATGATCGGGATGCCGCACCAATCTCACGTTCCCATTAGACGTCAGTGCAAGCCTCTTTTCTGATACCGCAGGTCGAGAGATGTAACGGCACAGCGGAACGCCGCCCGATCGATCCAGCTTCTTACGCTGTCGCGCTTCAGTTGCGACACCAGCATGCAAGGAGAATCCGGCGATTTTACCTACCTGGCTATTGCTGAAGTCGTCCTCCCAGGCAGGTATTGTTTGCAGAGTGAAGACTTTGCGACCTTGCTGAGGACCCACAGCGATTCGATATGTGATGGAATGGCCCTGGAGTTCATTCATAACACTATCATCCAGCCCGTCCATAGTCAGATAACTGTTCTCATCATCGCGTGTCAACAAACCTTGTTTTTCCAGATAGCGCGCAACGCGATGACTGATTTTCACCACCAGAGCATTCAACTCATCGGCATTGGGTGCACTCACTTGATGAAATGCCAGTTTGGAGTTCTCCTTTTGCTCGTAAACACCATCAATAAAGAGGATGTGAAAGTGTAAGTTAAGTGGGCCGCATCCGGATTTAGAGCCGCCGGGATGCCGTACCATCCAAACCGCTGTATTAGAGTAACTGAGCCGGTCTTCGCTGTTGAGTTCCTGAAACCAGCTTTTTTAATCAAGTGAGTAGAGATTGCTCTTGTTACAATCCCTAACACCTTACCCATCGCCTGAGGATTATTTGCCAACAGGAATCGCAGCTGAAACGGGAAGCTCAGTACCCACTGCCTTATGGGTTGATGTGGTAGTACGTCATCGACCAGTAAGGCAGCACTATCTGCCATTCGTCGGGCACCACAACTGGGACAAAATCCCCTCTTTTTACAACTGAATGCTACGAGCTTCTCATCATGGCAAGAAGAACAACGAACTCGAAGAAAACCGTGCTCCAATCTCC
>JASJXV010000076.1 GCA_030123805.1 Gammaproteobacteria bacterium | reverse complement strand
CAGTTGCTTTCTTTTTCTTCTTCAGAATCTCCCTGCAGTGAATGTCACTGCGGCCCTGCTTATCTGTTTTCAGACAGGCAAAACAGCTTACACAGTCAGCCGCATCAGTGTTTCCTTCCATCCAGGTCTTAATCAACTCTGGTTGTCGGATGAGGGGGCGGCACAGTGCAATGCAATCGACGATATTCGATTCAAGCGCACTCTCCATTACTGGTAAGCTACGCATGCCACCCACAACAGCAAGCGGTATATTCGTGGCTTGTCGAATCACTTCAGCATCGGGTACCAGATAAGCCTCCTTGATAGGTTTGCTTTCCTTTCCGCGCGAGATCTTTCGCAGTGAACGACCACCCATACCATGGCTGACCTCTATAAAACACACGCCTTCCTGCTCCAATGCAGCCGCGACTAGCGCGCCTTCTTCAATGCCAAAACCTACTTCTGCGTCCAGATAGTCCCGACAACCCAACTTGATCATAATCGGAAAAGTATCATCCACGTGACGTTTTATAGAACGGACCACTTCCAGTACGAAACGCATGCGGTTATCGAGACTACCTCCCCAACGGTCCTGGCGGCGATTACTGCTTGGACTAAGGAACTGGGTCACCAGATAGCCATGCGCACCATGTATCTGTACACCATCAAACCCGGCTTCCTGGGTTCGACGGGCGGCCTGTCCAAATGCGTCAATAATCGATTCGATATCTGCATCTGTCATCTCACATTGCGTGACTCCCGGGTCGCCACCTTCTGAAACCACCAGATGCCTTTCACCTCTTTGCACTGCCGCATTTGAAGAGACACCACCATGGGCTATTTGCATGGCAATCTTGCCGCCTGCTTCATGCACAACACGGGTCATCTTCTGATATCCGCTGATCTGATCTTCCGAGTCGATACCATTCATATCGGCGAATACCTGACCACTTCTCGCCACATATGCGTAACCCGTCATGATCAAACCAACCTGATTTATGGCAAGGTTTCTCATCAACTCAACACTGGCTTCACCAACGCACCCGTTAGCATCAGCCAGCCCAAAGTAGGTAGCCGAACGAACGAATCGATTCGCAATTTCCATGCGACCCAGTTTTATTGGCTCAAATAGTATTGACATGGTTTTTATAATCTATCCTTTTGGAGTAAACATGTTCTCAATAAAGGGCAGATTCAAAAGCATCGATGAACCATACACATTGATCAGCGTCAATTATTCGGTCATTAGTGTTTTATGCTTACCGTGATGGACGCCACAGCTATCAGTACAGGATCATCGCTGACATCTGAATCAATCAGCATGCCGCCGGTCTGAGTGGAAACAGAAACAGTACCCACCGGAAATTCAGCGGCAACAGCATCGGAATCGATCTGATCAGGATTCGGTGATGCAATGGTAACGTCAACAAGTAATTGATCCAGACTCTGGATACCCACGTGTCTCAGGAACAGCATATTATTATTTTGTATCGCGTTATTCACCGCCCGGCGCGCAGCTTTGGTATCGTTAGCGCCGTGTAAATCTGCTCCCATCCCGGTTTGCATAAAGTAGGGTGTTGTTGCCATTGGTTTTCCTTGTGGTTGAATAGTTTTGGTCAGGTCGGGAGTATAGTCATCAGTGCGCCACAACTGGAAGCAATTATGCTTGTTTCAACACCAGACATTTTCCCTCCTGAACTGTTAGAATTGAGCTCCCTGATAAATTGTAGCTTCAAATCATGTTAAAACCTGAACTGTTGTCCCCTGCCGGTACCTTAAAAAATATGCGATTCGCCTTTGCCTATGGCGCGGATGCTGTTTACGCGGGTCAACCACGCTATAGCTTAAGAGTCCGAAACAACGAATTTAACCGGCTGGAAAACCTTGCTGTCGGCATTGATGAAGCCCATGCTTTGGGCAAACAGTTTTACATCGCCAGCAATATATCTCCCCACAATGACAAGGTGCGCAGTTATCTGAAGGATCTGACACCCGTGCTGGAGATGCAGCCCGATGCACTGATCATGTCTGATCCCGGACTCATTATGATGGTGCGGGAAACATGGCCAGAGATGCCAATTCATCTCTCGGTTCAGGCTAATGCCATTAATTACGCGACCGTAAAGTTCTGGCACGGTGTCGGGATATCACGAGTGATATTATCCAGAGAGCTTTCGCTGGATGAGATCGAGGAAATAAGGCAACGGTGTCCGGAAATGGAACTGGAAGTTTTTGTACACGGGGCCTTGTGCATCGCCTATTCTGGTAGATGTTTGTTGTCCGGTTACATGACCCACAGGGACTCAAATCAGGGCGCCTGCACAAATTCCTGCCGCTGGAAATATCAGGCGCATGAAGCAATACAGAACGATAGTGGCGATGTTGTGGCAGTACAAACTCCCCCGGAGGAGCCCGCAGGCGAGAAGGTTTTCCTGCTTCAGGAGGAAAATCGTCCTGGCGAGTACATGCCCGCATATGAGGACGAGCACGGCACCTACATTATGAATTCCAGGGACCTGCGCGCGGTGCAACATGTAAAACGACTCACTGAAATGGGCATCCATTCCCTCAAAATAGAGGGACGCACCAAATCACATTATTATGTGGCCAGAACAGCTCAGGTTTACCGTAGAGCCATCGATGAGGCTGTCGCGGGTAAAGAATTTGATATGGAAATGATGGATGACTTGCAGGCGCTGGCAAATAGAGGCTATACAGAAGGCTTTTATCGTCGTCACCTGCCTGCAGAATATCAAAATTATGAGCAAGGCCGTTCCGTTTCAACGACTAAACAATTTGCCGGACAGGTGATGTCAGTTGACCAGATCGACCATATGATCACGGTGGAGGTCAAGAATCACTTCAGGGTTGGTGACGTGCTTGAGTTGATGAATCCATCAGGAAATATGCATTTTACTTTGCGTGCGATGGAGTCGGATGAAGGTGTACCGATGCAGGTCGCTCCCGGTTCCGGGCATGTGGTCAGGTTTCCAATTCCCGACGGCTGTGATGCAGAGCAATTATCCACCAGCAGCTTGATAATACGGAATCTTCCCCAGGAATAAAAACTGAATACGGGTTAAATATAGCAGTTTTCGGTGGGCCGCATCCGGACAGCAACTAACTACCCAACCGATATCGCAACTTGACTATGAATACATCAACAATTTTCTCGGTCCAGGCATCGGTCAGCAAGGTGCCAAAGTCTTCATCTGGCGCGCTATCGACATTGGAACCCCGGGTATACACAACAAACAGGTCTGACAAAGGTGCGATTTCCCATCTGTACCTGAATTGAAACGTCAGGCGTGAAATAGAAAAATCATCGCTGGCAGCGCCAGGGGACTTTGTGACCGGTTCCAGAGCACCTTTTCGAAGCGGGACAAGATACACATCCTGCTCTCTGGCTTTTATACCAGCCCATTGTGTGGTGATGCGAAGTTGTTGCCGTGCGGTTAGGAAGAAATCCATTTCCAGCTTTGGTTGCCAATCCTCCGCTTTAAAAGTAATGAATTGCCGATCGTCCCAATGCAGTAGCCAACCATCGCGATTCTGATAGTCCAGAGCGAGAGAGATAAAAAAACGGTGACTGGGTCGCCAATCTACAAACGCGCTGTAGCCCTGAGACCAGCCGCCCAGATCTTCCTGACGCACACCGGCGCCGAATCCGAAGGCTAACACTTTGGCCGTATCGCTTTTCCAGAAGAACTTCGCTTGCCAGCGATCTTCCACACGGAAAGTACCATTATCATCGCTGTTTCTGTCATCCCACTTTTTTGGGAAATAATTCAGGTCAGCAAACAGGCGTGACCTGTTCATAAAAGTCCAGTTCCTGTCAAAAAACAGACCGCTACCGATTACCTCGCCATCCGTGTTATATCCCTGGAAGAGTCGAAAGCTGCTGTCTCGCTCCCTCAATTTCGGCAGGTCTGATTCAGTTAGCCTGAACCGATAACTAAAATTGATGGCATCATTACGGCGGATGAATCCGAGATCATTGATATCCAGTTTATCGTTAAGCCAGTCGAAACTGAGTTTATGTTTCACACCTCTGCTCTGGTTGTATTCCAGGTCGGTGAAGCCGCCTGCACCACTTTCGTTATCCACTTCACTGCGCATCAGTTGCAAATCCCATAGCCACTTCTTATCGGAACTGAGCAGGTGTGCATCGACTCCGTGGACCACGGCGTTTGCTTCGGGATGGGAAACCATGGTACTGATCCAGCCAAGAGAACGTCTGCCGCCATGGCTGACATTTTCATAAAGCAGACGGACGACACCGAAATCACGGCCATCCTGTAGATATCGGAAATTCTGGCCAAGCACAGTAGCATCCATTTTTGTGTCATCTTCCTTTGCTGCCAGGATACCGTAACGGAATGCTTTGTATTGCCCTGTGATTTTTACAGCACCCTCTAGTTGTGATGGTTGGCTGAGTTCAACGCCTTCAAATTCAACTTCATCCGGTACATCGGGATCTCGTGGTTTGCCACCGATGCGGCGGGTGTTCACCAGCGTGGTTGGTCTCGAGCGACTGCTGCCGGGACCGCCGACCCGGGATCTGGGAGTGGTGATAAAAATGTCATTGCCTTCCAGAAAGAAGGCTCTTTTTTCCGGGAAAAAAGTTTCAAACGCGGTCAGATTAATCACCACATCATCGGATTCAACACTGCCAAAATCCGGATTAAGAGTAGCCGACAACTGCATGTTCGAGGAGGGTCGCCAGAAGATATCAAAACCTGATTTGTAGTCAGTTTCCTTTTCAATGTTATTAAACGTCGAGGACCCAAACGGATAGAAAACAAATTGCTGCTGAGGTTTTATTTCTTCTAATTCAAAGGGTTGCAGGGCAGACATAAAAATGCTCTGGGTGCGTGCCAGCGCTGGCCAACTCCAGCGTTCATCCAGATAGGCAACTTTTCTGGAAATGTAGAATCCCATCTTTCTATGCTCACTGACCTGCGGCATAGCCATCATTGACCAGGGCAGGAACATTTCGGCGCTCCAACCGTCTTCGGTTTCAGCAGCAGCACCTTGCCAGGCACCATCCCACTGCCTGCTGAACTGCCTCTCCGGGAGTACCGTGCCGTCAATCAAGGAACCGCCAAGATTGACATTGAACCAATAAGCATAGAGTCCCTCTCCGGAGGTGTCGATCGTCAGAGAAATGCCATCCCGGTTTATATAGCGATCACGTGACGATAGGCGGGACACCAGAGTGGCCGAATCCTGTTCATTCCAGACGCCCACGTAAAGGCCTTTCTCCGTGTACAAAAACCTTGTCTGTGTTTTATAAATCCCTGGTTTCAATATATCAGGATCAGTGACTAGCATATTGTCGTAGGCGGTTTGAGCTTTCCAGATTGGCTCATCCAATCCGCCATCGATTATTATGGAAATGTCTGCTTGCCGATACTTATTAAATATTAACGGTTGGGAGGTTGCATCCAAAGCGAGCGCGTCACCAGCACAAATGAATATACTCAAGAGTCCGAGTTGACGGATCAGGGATTGCGTAATCAATCGGTATAACTTCAATGGGATAATGCCAAAAACAAACAGCCTATGATAAATGATGGGGCTACCAATGAGCAACTTTGGCTGTATTATGTCTCTGATAATCACCTGCGACCATCCGGACAGGTTGAACACTATTAGCCCGGCGATGTTGAAGCGGTCAGAGGCTAGAGTTCTGATCGATACAATCTCACTAATGGCCAGGGATAATTTTTCGATTTACGGCCATGCAATCCGAGGAGTAGCGATTCAATGATTGAGACCCTCTCTGTGAACGTTAGTGGACAGGGACTGCACGATATAACGAAATCCGTGTCCGACCTGGTCTCCAGTATGACATCTTCGAATGACCGTGAAGGCCTGTGCACACTGTTTATTCAACATACGTCAGCCAGTCTGTTGATACAGGAAAATTATGATCCAGCCGTGTGTCATGACCTCGAAGCGTGGCTGAAAAGGTTGGTTCCCGAAGATGAAGCTCTGTATACCCACACCCAGGAAGGTCCGGATGATATGCCTGCGCACATCAAATCAGCTTTAACTGCTGTCAGCCTGTCAATCCCAATTCTGGATTCCCAACTAGCGCTGGGTACCTGGCAGGGGATTTTCCTGTGGGAGCACAGGCATCATCGCGGTAAACGTAAGATTGTCGTGCATCTAGTTTAAATTTGATGCAATCAAATTTAAACGGCGTCAGCAGTTTGTATTACAAACTGCGAGAGCCAGGAATCTGACAGTCCCGTAATCCCGTAGGTTGGGTTAGCCGAAGGCGTAACCCAACACACCAAGTCGGATTACACTTCGCTAATCCTACTTACTAGCTTCTTGTTTCTTTTTTTTATACGGAGGATGCATGGCAGCGGCCAGCCTGGAAACAGTTCTCGATTGCGTCAGGATTGCTTTAGCATGACTAAAGGTTTTAAAGCCGTCATAGCCGTGATAGGAACCCATACCGCTGGGACCGACTCCTCCAAAAGGCAAGTCTTCCATAGAAACATGCATGACGACATCATTGACCGTTACACCGCCTGATGTTGTGTGGCTCAGGACCTTCGTCCGTTCTGCTTTGTCCTTCCCAAAATAATACAATCCCAAAGGCCTGGGATGATCGTTAATGTATCTAATCGTTTCCGTGATGTCCTGGTACGGTTTAACCGGAAGCAGGGGGCCGAAAATTTCATCCTGCATTACCTGCATGTCTTCCTTGGGATCAATGATCAGGGTCGGTGGTATGCGATGGTGTTGCTGTTGGCTGAAATCCTCATCGGCTGGATTGATTTCTACCAATTTCGCACCCTTGGCCCTGGCGTCCTCGAGATACCCATTGAGTCTCTCATAGTGGTGTGCGTTGACTACTGAGGTGTAGTCAGGATTGTCCTTGAGATTTGGATACATTTTGGCCACAGATTTTTCTGCAGCACTAATAAAATTGTCCAGCTTCTCCTCAGGTATTAATACATAATCCGGCGCAAGACAAATCTGACCGGCATTCAGAGTTTTACCCAGCATGATATTGTCAGCAGCAAGCTGTATATCGGCACTGCGGCCGATTACCACGGGTGATTTCCCTCCCAGCTCCAGGGTTACTGGCACCAGATTCTCCGCGGCTGCTCTCATTACATGCCTGGCAACCGATGTGGAACCGGTGAACAGGAGATGATCAAAAGCCAGACTGCTAAATGCGATGCCAACCTCCGGTCCACCCGGAAATACTGCCACTTCCGAGATGTCATAGGCTTCAGATATCATTTCACTCATCAGCTCAGAGGTCGCAGGAGTGAATTCGGATGGTTTGATCATGCACCGATTTCCCGCTGCGAAGATTCCAGCCAACGGGCCAAATGTAAGATTGACCGGGAAGTTCCACGGACTGATGACACCAACAACACCCAGCGGTTGATATTCAACCCTGGCCCGTGAACCAAAAATACCGAGTGGAAACATCACATTTCTTTTTTCGGGACGCATCCACTTCTTGATGTTTTTTCTTGCATGTTGCAACGGCCCGATAGTGCCATTCACATCCGTTAATTTGGTTTGGTCAATGGAGCGATTACCAAAGTCGGTGTTTAGTGCAGCACAGATCTTGTCATCGTATCTCTTAAGTAGACTAATCGCTCTATCAATACGATCAACCCTTGTAGCAACACTTACGACACCCTCTTCAAGATATGATTTTCTCTGTAGATCCAGTGTAGCCTGCATCGAAAGACCTGACTGATCGGATACCCTGGATGTTTCTTCAACGACGCTCATGATGTCACTCTCCCCCGCTTTATAGGATGAAAAACTGCGGTTAACCAATGTATTTCTTGAATACCGGGCACCTTTGTTTCGGATGCATTGATAATGCATATTATAGTTCGAAAAATCCAGTACATGCCTCCAACTACTGAACGTCTGAGGGTATCAGTGAATAGAGCAATGCATCGGTTGAAGTCCCCTGCAGGAAGAGCTTGTTTCTCAGAATCCCCTCCAGTATCGCGCCGATTTTCTCCGCAACCCGGATGCTGGCACAATTATTTTCTGCAATCACAATTTCCAGCCGTCGTAACGCCAGGTGGTTGAATGCGAACTTTGCCAACAATCGACTCGATTCAGTAGCAATGCCATGTCCTGTTGCGGAAGATCGAATCCAGTATCCAAGATTTGCTGTGTATTGCGGCAGGCGGATATCGTTCAGTCCACAGCCACCAAGATATGTTTGTGTTTTATTGTCCAATACGGCGAAATCGAACCCTTCTCCTTGCAACCATTTCCGATATATCAGCGCTATCCAATTGTGGCTCTCTTCAAGCTGGTAGTCCGGGTGGCACCACTCAAGAAATGGGTACACTTCTGTACTGGATTCTCTGGCTGCTGCGTAGAGAAACTCTGCATCATCCGGTTCATACCGTCTGAGAGTAATCTGGTCGTTACTGATCAGGGTTGGCGGCTTGCCGATAGTCAACCTGGACATGGTAATGGCTGATCAGGAAAACTCTTCAGTGGTGTATCGATACACCCGCGTGTGTTCAGACCAACCATTACGACCGAGTCCTGCTTTGGCGCGTAACTCGCTGATGAACTGCTCTGGCGCCGGTAACTGATCCCAGACGGACGGCAGGTAAGTCGCCCTGTGACCCTGTTCTTCAATAATCAGACCATCTATACCGGGTTTAATCTTTTGCAACAGATCTTCACGCGAGTCTACTTGCAGAGGTTCAGGCTGGCTCAAAACCGATATATGGATTTCGATATCTTTGAATTCAGACATTTTCAGAGGTGCGAACCTCGGATCCTTGAATGCTGCAGATTGAGCATTGGATGCGATATCCTCAGCCAGAGGCCGATGCGCCACGAGGCTCCCGATACATCCCCTTAATCTGCCGTTTAGATTGATTGTTACGAAACTGGCCAGCGAGGTTGTGAGAGTTCCGGGTAGGCTATCCAACTGCACGTTGAATTCCTTGCCTGTCGCCAACTGATGTTGAATTGCATTGCGTGCCAGCTGCAGCAGGCTTTGGCGATGGGCCTGGCTTAAATAGTTACCCGGTGCGGCATCGGAACGGGCGCTGTCATCGGCAGATTTCTGCGAGGCTGAGGGCGCGCCTTCAGATCCTGCTGCAGGCTCTTGACCAGAACCCGCTGCAGGCTCTTTACCTGATTCCGCTGCAGGCTCTTCCACCACGAAAGCACCGTAACCCACGACCCTGTCTTTGGTCCCGACCGTGTCTCCTGAATTGCGAATATCAATGGCATGGACAGTCAAATCTTTCTTGCGAGCAAGATACATAAGCCCGTTGATGGGTTTGCAACCACACGCCTGATCACCCTTGATATCGTCTCGCAGAGCCTCTATTTGTAGAGAAGTAGCTCTGTCCATGATCTGGGCATCTTTATAGGGTTGGAAATGACTCAGGTCTGAGCTAATCACAATTAGCGTTTCTTTCCCTCCCCACAAGACATCAAGAACCCGGGCTACATCTTCCGGTTGTGCATCACCAACGACTAATGGCACCAGATGAAATTTCTGCAAGGTGGATTGTAAGAAGGGCAGGTGTACTTCGAGACTGTGTTCCTGTTCGTGAGCTTGATCAAGATAATCGGTATTGGGTAGTCTGATAATCTGTTCAATTGCCTCCTTATCCAGAGGAATGTCACCTAAAGGGGTGCGAAACATATCGGCCGAACTGGCAGCAATACCCCGAAAACCCACTCGATGAGACGGTCCCAGAAGTACCACCCTGGTGATTGTGTCTGCCGCATTCTTTACCCGCGCATACAACTTGGCAGCAATGGGTCCTGAGTAGACGTAACCCGCGTGGGGGGCGATTAGAGCCTTTGGACAGTGATCATCTGTGGCCGTATCCTGCAGCATCTGTTCTACATCATGGCTTAGCTGAGTTGGATTACCAGGGTAGAAAGTACCCGCAACAGCGGAAGATCTGACTTGATGCATACTGGTCACTCACTCAGAACTGAAGAATTGAGTACAATACTGGGCTCAGTAGCCATAATTTTCAACGATTACTCAATCCTGGTAAATAGACGTCACACGCATGCGGAGAAATTCCTGCCATGAACGTTACTGAAGAGGTATTTTTCTCATCAGAGTCAAGAGCGCGATTGGAAACCAATCACCTGGCAGATTTTACTTCTTTGTGGACCTTGGATGAGGAGTGGTTCGAAAAGCCCAACACGCGCGGGCAGGGATTCAGTGGCGTGGTGACACGCATTCTGAAGAATGAGGATGGTCAATTAAGGCGTGTCTTCATTAAAAAGCAGGAAAATCACACCACCCGGTCACTTGCACACCCGATAAAAGGCATACCAACATTTGCACGGGAGTATACCAATATCGTCAGCCTATCGGCATTGGGCGTCCCCACAATTGAATTACTCTATTTTGGTACTGCAGAACATAAAGCGAGACAGCGCGCTATCCTTGTCAGCTATGCTCTGGATGAGTTTACGCCCGTGGATGAATGGTTTCGGCAGACGCGAACCCATGTCTCTGATGTCACTGCGCATGCTGTTATAAGAGCTCTGGTTGCTGCAATCAAGCCGATTCACCAGGCCGGTTACCGCCATGGCTGTCTCTACGGGAAACATATTTTCATTCGACTCCCTCCAGCGGGTTTCCGTGATGATCCTATCGATGATCCTATTGAAGTACGCGTGCTTGATTTTGAGAAAGCGCACAGAAGTGTTTTTCTGCGTAGAGCAATCCTCAAGGATCTGAGTCAATTTGTACGACACTGCGAGAAATTAACCGAAGCAGACCGCGAGTATTTTATGGATCGGTACTTTGATGAGCCCAACTCCCTTCGTGCCAGACGTTTTTTGAAACACGAGATTGGCAGGAAGCAGAGCAAGAGCTGATAGCGCTTTGAAGGTGGGAAATAAGGAGTAACATGTGCATATAGGTAGAGTAGATAAGTACTGGCAGACACCAGGCGACTTCGACCCGCTGGAAAAAGGTCATGGCGACAGATTCAGGCACAATCGTAGCAACGAAGTATTGGCACATGCTCGAGGATGGCAGGGTGCAATGCGACCTCTGTCCGCGCTTCTGTAAGTTGAGAGAGAATCAGCAGGGGTTGTGTTTCGTACGTGAGCGCAGAGAAGACCGGGTAGTTTTGACCACTTATGGTCGATCCAGTGGATTCTGTGTCGATCCGATTGAGAAAAAACCGCTGAATCATTTTCTGCCGGGCACCCCGGTTCTTTCATTCGGGACCGCCGGCTGCAATCTTGCATGCAAGTTCTGTCAGAACTGGGACATGAGCAAGTCCCGAGAGATGGACACACTGGCGGATGCGGCTGCTCCGGAAATGCTTGCCCAGGGAGCACAAAAACTGGGCTGTCGCAGTATCGCTTATACCTACAACGATCCCGTGATTTTCCATGAGTATGCTATTGATGTAGCCCAGGCGTGTAGCGAGAAGGGGATTCAGAATGTTGCAGTTACTGCAGGATACATCTGTCCTGAACCCCGAAAGGAATTTTTCCAACACATGGATGCTGCAAATATTGATTTGAAAGCGTTTACCGAAGACTTTTACTATCGCATCTGTGGAGCCCACCTCTCAAATGTGCTCGACACACTTGTATACGTCAAGCACGAAACGGAAGTCTGGTTGGAATTAACGACGCTCTTGATACCCGGCAAGAATGATTCCGATGCTGAACTGAACCAGATGACTGAGTGGATTGTGGAAAACCTGGGTCCTGATATACCCCATCATTTCACGGCATTTCACCCTGATTGGAAGATGAGAGATGTCTCCAGTACTCCGCCGGAGACACTGACCCGGGCAAGGAAGATAGCCATGCATAATGGCATTCGCTATGTCTATACCGGCAACGTGCATGATTCAATCGGTGGTTCAACTTACTGCCATAACTGTGGTCAATTGCTCATAGAGAGGAACTGGTACGAGCTTGGCCAATGGAATCTGGATGGGCAGGGGTGTTGCAAGCGATGCGGGCAGCTGGCTGCGGGCAGATTTGAAGCGGTACCAGGGACCTGGGGAGCAAAACGTCAGCCGGTCCAGTTTACAAAGTAAGCGCTGCAAAATACTGAATTGTCCTGTCGAAAACAGTTTTTCAGTCACCCGTATGCAAACCGGGTATACAATAGATTCCAGGACCAAACTATCGCAGGAGAAATACCATGATGAACGTCACCATGATCGGTGGGGGAATGACCAAATTTGGCAAGCATAAGGACAGAAATCTAAAGTCTATGGTGGCAGAAGCGGTCGGTCTGGCTCTGGAGGATGCCGGAATTGATAAGGAAGCCCTTCAGGCGGCATACGTGGGCAATGCATCTCAGGGAGTGTTGCAGGGGCAGGAAAGTATTCGCGGGCAAGTGGTTTTACACGAGATGGGAATTGGGGGATTACCGATTATCAACGTGGAAAATGCTTGTGCTTCTTCAGCTACCGCACTGAACGGGGCAATGGCGATGGTTGCGTTGGGTGAATACGATGTCGCCCTGGTACTGGGAATGGAGAAGATGTACTTCGAAGACCGGGCAAAGGTAATGCCTGCCTTTACAGGTTGTATGGATGTTGAGGTTCTCGAGCAAACCATGAAAAGATTCAAGGAATCTGAGGAAAAAGCATTGGCGGCGCAGGGAGGTGCGGAAGGACAGAACAAACAGAAGTCTGGTCAGCGTACCGTTTTTATGGATGTGTATGCCCTTTCCGCAAGGGCTCACATGGAAAAATACGGTTCCACTCAGAGGCAATTAGCCGCTATTGCTGCCAAGAATCACTATCACTCATCGTTTAACCCCTATGCACAGTATCAACAGAATTACACAATTGATGAAGTGCTGGCATCACCTGATGTGGCCTATCCATTAACACGATTGATGTGTTCTCCCATCGGTGACGGTGTCGCTGCCGCAATCGTATGCTCCCCGGCGTATGCAAAGAAAATAGGCGCAAAGAATCGAGTGGAAATATCTTCATGCGTGCTGGGAAGTGCTCAGGTGGGCCCACATGAGGAAAGTAATTTGACCAGAATTGCCCGGATAGCGTATGAGAAGGCCGGAATCGGACCAGGGGATGTGGATCTGGCCGAAGTGCATGATGCCACGGCCATGGGTGAGATCAGCAGCTCTGAAAGCTTGTTGTTCTGTCCGGAAGGTGAAGGAGGAGCATTCGGCGAGGCCGGTCATAGCACCCTGGGAGGCAAGTTACCCATTAATGTTTCCGGTGGCCTGGAATGTCAGGGGCACCCCATTGGTGCAACCGGAATCCGCCAGGTAGTAGAACTATACTGGCATCTGTCGGATCGGGCAGGTAAAAGACAGGTGCAAGGCGCAAAAGTTGGATTAGCACAGAATGCAGGTGGTACGACCAGTTCAGGAGAAGGAGCGCTCTCTGTTACGATAATGAAAAGATAATCGGCCGCATCTGGTACCCATATTCTGTCGTGCATTGTGTCAGATATCGATATCCGAAGGTCCGGACAGCCTTGACCAGCAGAGGTTGTGAGGGTATAAGAAGGAACATTTCGGTTGACCTGTGTGCCTGTTGTGATTGACGCCAATTCTCTGAAAACGAATGACAATCAACATGACTCTGATCCAGAGGGTAGTTCTGCAGGCGATCTGGCCGGGACGCTAGTGGAACCGGATAACCTGCATTTATCCATAGAAAGTCTGGCCAAGGGAATTGACAATTATCGAATCGACGTCCAACTGAGTCCCCGCTTCGTTCTTCAGGTGGGTGAGGCAATCGATGAGTTGCTGGATAGAGCTCTCGCAGGCAAGTCACCACGCGCATCCAAAAACCCCATCTTTGAGAAGCTGAGAGCGACTTACAAGGATATGATGAGCCTGCTCATTCATCGTACCAAGACAAACCTGTCTGCCCAGCACGTACTGTTTCTCCAGTTTGCCATTGTGAAACATATACTACAGCAGGTGCGTCAACGCCTGGACAAAAATGTAGAACGACTCCAGGACTCAGCATCAAAGCAGAAAAGCCTCGGTTCTGCCAAAATGCTGAACACCCATCAGCAGATTGTTTGGCTGCGCAAACAGTATAATTCCATACTGTATCGGACCAATCAGCAGATATTCCGACAACTCTTCCGCGTCGAAGTCAATCATCTGCGTGATGATCGAAAACTCTACCTGAGCGGAGTTCTGCCGCGGGTAGCAGATATCCTGTTTAATCCGCTGCTTCAGGCCCATTCTCCGGAAGATGATGAGCTGCTGTTTGATCAGTACGCGTTGTGGAATGGTCATAAGGAGGGATTTGGCAACCTGAACGGAAAATGGGAAAAGCTACTGCAAGGCTGCCCTGATCTTGATTCGGTTAACGTAATCAAATCTGGCGATCGGGTCGAAACCACCAAGACGGCAGTTTTCGACGAGCTGGGCGGATTACTTGCCGTTCAATCATTACTTGGTTTTACCGAAGAACAACCCGATTCGCTTGGTGAGTCATTGAGTTGGATGGAGGAACCCGAAAATATTCGGATCCTGTTCGATGAATCCAGGGATAAACAAATAGCTTCTGATCTCCGGAAGAGTAGTGGTTTGCCAGCCTGGTGGAATCACTGGGCGCAGCGGAAGAGAGTGAATAAGTTGCTTAAGGGCATGACCAGGTATCTGAAGATTGGGGGTAGATGGCAAAAACTGTTGGCATCATATGAACTCCGACACTTGTGGTCCAGAAACCTGGCGGAAGTATTTGAACCAAGACAACTCTGTGAATTAGTCGCCGGAGTTGCATCCAGAACAACGGTGAAATTGATAGATGATCTGACCGATGAAAACAAACTGCTGGCTAAGCCAATTCAGGAAGCGGCAAAGAGAGTTACCGTACAGAGAAAGGCGAACTCGAAAGATAAAATTATTCAGATCCTGTGCGATTTGTCGAGATATCGTTTGCATCTAAAATATTATCGATTCGCTCACAGGATATTTAATCGCATATCAGTTCTGCAATCACAGGAAGACATAGAGTTGTCCCTGCATGGCAATCAGTTATACAGGCTCTTTGGTGAAAGTGAAGTTGAAGATGCTGAATCAAAAATCATTCACCACACAATCATCAAGGCAGATGTCAGAGGATCTACCACGGTAACATCCAAATTGGTAAATCGGGGTTTGAATCCGGCTTCCTACTTCAGTCAGCGATTCTTTGATCCGATCAACGCGCTATTGGAAACCTATGGTGCAGGGAAAGTGTTCATCGAAGGGGATGCAGTTATTCTAAGTTTGATGGAACATGAAGATAAACCACAACAGTGGTACGCTATTTCTCGTGCCTGCGGTCTGGCGCGTGAGATGATTCAAGTGGTTGCATCAAACAACGCATTCTCCGAACGAACCGGGCTACCCTATTTGGAAATTGGTATTGGTATCTGTTACTCCGATGAAGCACCTCTGTTTCTCTTTGATGACGGCAAGCCCATCATGATCTCCTCAGCCATAGGAGATGCTGACCGAATGTCGTCCTGTTCATGGAAAATGCGTGAAAAACACCAGGCAAGTGTCTTCAACGTGGAAGTGTGTAAGATCGCAGAGGGCGAGCAGGACAAGGGTGAGAAGGGACAAGAGGAAGTCAGATATAACGTCAATGGCATCCTGTTGGATGAGCAGGCTGTGAATAAGCTCAAGTCCGAGATTATGCTGCAGAAGTTAACTGTCAAGATAGCAGGAGAAGAGGTTGTATTTATTGCAGGGCAGTTTCCTGATGTTCAGGGTAAGAATCGTAATCTGGTCATAAGACAGGCAAAACTGGGCTTCTGGAAAAACAACAAAGTGGTCAGGAATAACGAGTCGGAAGAGTATTTTTATGAGGTGGTAACACACCGAAAAGTTTTGACGCATGTAAGTGAAAGACTAAAGTCTGGTAAAACTTCAGCCATCAGCAACTAAAATTCCAGAAGTTCTGCCATCGACCTTTGCTAATTGCAACCGAAGGGCTTGCACCGGGTGTCCGGGTCCTTTAAGTTACGCCTTGGGAGACCTGATTCATGTTCTTGAAGATCTGTCTTCCGGCGGTGACATTTTACGCATATCGCGAACCTGAAAAAATGGAGTTGAAATAGCGATATCTGCATGGCCTGGAAACTGTTGTTGATCCACGCAAGACCAGACATAAATAAGAATTTAGATTCTGGTGGGACAGCATATTATGCATATACAAAGTCCAAATACCACCATCAATCCTGCGCACAACGGTACTCATACCTCGGAAGTCAGAGCAACAAGCCTGGTTCCCGACGCCTCCTATCTGCTTGCAGGTGAATACAGCCAGTCCGGTTTTGATCTGATTATTACCAACCCCGCCGGTGAACAGTTTGTTGTTGCAGACTACTTCGCCCAGGATCCGCCGCCCAATCTGATGCTGGCCAGTGGTGTTGGCCTGTCACCGGAGATGGTCAGAGCGCTCTTGCATCTACCCTTCACTGATGACCTGCTGTTTGCCGGACCTGCCGCCGGTG
>JASJXV010000187.1 GCA_030123805.1 Gammaproteobacteria bacterium | reverse complement strand
GGACTATATTCGGGTAGCCCTCATCCCGAATCCAGCGTTCTTCCCACTGGTAGTCAAACTCCTGGTTAGCGCCGCGAAAATGATCGACAAAGTCAACAGTTCTCGAGTGTCCGCCAAGATACTCCAGCAAGGTATTTTCGGTACCCACCAGTACTGCGGCGGCGCCGTCCCCAAAATTGAATTCCTGCGGACTTGCAGACTTGCTGCGCCGGTGGTCGGACGCAACCACCAGAATATTGTCGAGATGATCACTATTGACCGCGGCTAAAGCCTGCAACAATGCTGATGTAGCCGCACGTTGAGAGGCAGTAACATCCAGCACTGCAATATCTTCGCCCATAGTCAAAGCTGTACTCACAATGCCCGCATTTTGCCGGTCTTGAAAGGGCATTGATGTTGAGGCGAAATAGATCGCTTGTGGATTTGTGTTGCCGGCATTCAAGCAGTCTCTTGCCGCTTCAACCCCCATCGTGATTGCATCTTCATCCCAATTGCATATCGCCCGTTCACCCCTGCCTTTAGCCGCAACACCGGGATCAGACCACAGGTGAGCATCAGCAATTGCTGACCGCAGCAATCTGAGCTTTGGAATATAGCCTCCAAATGACGTTATTCCCACCACCTACTGCATCCTTTTTCAGTCGAATTAGTTCAGCATCATCCTACCAATATTGCCTTTACACAAGTTGCCTGAACGCATTTATTTAACCCTGCAGAAGTCTCGCTGGAACCCATGTATGACCCTAAAATGGAGAATGTCAGGGCTTAGGAGCCCTGGCCCCGTTTGTCTGCGACCTGCCGGAATTAGGCTCTCGCGGTTTGCTTCGCAAAATGCTGTCGCCGTTCAAAATTGATTTCATCAAATGTTGGACTAGTTGATTCTGGCA
This sequence comes from Gammaproteobacteria bacterium, assembly GCA_030123805.1. Classification (GTDB taxonomy): domain Bacteria; phylum Pseudomonadota; class Gammaproteobacteria; order Pseudomonadales; family Azotimanducaceae; genus JASJXV01. Next base: position 4,186 of record JASJXV010000187.1, on the reverse strand, counting down.
AAGATGGTTTTCAGGTATTCCGTCTCCGGAATCGAAGGGTGAACAGGGTGATCCGGACCTTGACCCCCTTGCTCGAGAATAAGCATATCTTTATCCAGATGACGTGCTCTGGTATTTAGCAGTTCTATGAAATTCTCTTTTGCCAGATGCATGGAGCAGGATGAGGTAATCAGGAAGCCATTCTTGGCCACCAGTCGCATGGCCAATTGATTCAATTTTCCATACCCCTTTTCACCGGCTCGACGGTCCTTTTTCCGTTTGATAAAGGCCGGAGGATCGACGATCACAACATCAAACTTCTCCCTGTTATCACCAAGTTCTTGCAGCCTGCTGAATGCATCTCCTTGCAAAACTTCAAGCTTGTCCTGTACGCCATTAATCCGGGCATTCTCGTGTATACACTCCAGCGCCAGATCGGAGCTTTCTATACAGGTTAGGTGATTGGCGCCGCGTTGCAGCGCCTGAATTCCCCATGCACCAATATAGGCATACACATCAAGGATCCGTTTCCCCTGACAGTACTTTGCCATTCTGCTGCGATTGGATCGATGATCATAAAACCAGCCTGTCTTCTGGCCCTGCAATAATGGCGCAACAAAATCAGTGTTATTCTCTCTTACGGGATGCGTTGAGTGCACTTCTCCATAAGGGATCTCAAGGATCTCTGGCAGATTTTCGAGATGTCTGTGACTACCATTATCCTTGACTAATATCCCTGTCGGATTAATAACCGTTACCAGTGCTTCAAAAAGCACATCTTTTACTACTTCCATCCCAATGGTAGATATTTGCACCACCAACACATGGTTGTATCTATCCACCACCAATCCCGGTAATCGATCGCTGTCACCATAGATCAATCTGTAATAGGGGTCGTCATAGAGTGACTCACGCAGCGCCAGTGCACTCCGGATACGCTTCACCAGAAGTGTTTTATTCAGCCTGTCTTTAATGGCCCTACTGATCAGTCGGGCGGTGATAAGACTTGCCGGGTTGACATAGACAATGCCGATAGATTTTCCGCCAGCAGTCTCCAGCACAGCCTGCTGCCCCGGCTCAAATGACTTCAGGGGAGAATAGTTGACATCGATCTCATTGCTATAGATCCATGGGTGACCTTGCCTTATGCGGCGATCTTCCCGTGGCTTTAATCTGAGAGTGGGTAGCTCCATCTGCTACTCTCCGGGTCGCCATGCCAGATCCAGTTCCCGGGCAGCCTTTACGTCATCCAAACGTTTCACCGGCATGGTCGTTGGCGCATTGGTTACCAACGATGGATTAGTTTCCGCTTCCTCCAGTATCGCTTTCATGGCATCCACAAAACCATCAATCTCGTCGATGGTTTCTGTTTCAGTTGGCTCTATCAGCAAACACTCCGGAACGAGTAGAGGGAAATAGGTGGTAGGGGCATGATAGCCGTAATCCAACAGCCTTTTGGCAAAATCCATGGCCGTTACTCCCAGTTTTTTAGTCTGCTCTGATAGAGTCACTATAAACTCGTGGGCTGCGCGCCGATCGGGATAGGCCAGTTCAAAACCGGCATCGGCAAGTCTTCTGGCCATATAATTCGCATTCAGGGTCGCATACTCGCCGACCCGTTGCATGCCCTCTTTCCCCAACAAACTGGCATAGGCGTACGCCCTGAGCAGAATCCCCGCATTCCCCATAAATGCAGACAAGTGTCCTATTGTCCTGGGAATATCATCATCGTCAAGCCATCGAAACTCTTCCTTTCCAGCGACAATTTGCCTGCCGACAATCGGTGTTGGCAGATAGGGTTCCAGTCTTTTGCTCACGCCTACCGGGCCTGATCCAGGACCACCGCCGCCGTGCGGGGTGGCAAAAGTTTTGTGCAAATTCATATGCAGCACATCAAAACCCATATCGCCGGGTTTTACCTTACCCAAAATCGCGTTCAGATTCGCACCATCGTAATAGAGCAGACCACCGGCGTCGTGTACGGTTGATGCGATCTCCTTAATCTGGCGTTCAAAAACACCAAGGGTGGATGGATTGGTCATCATCAATCCCGCTGTGGCAGGTCCTACGGCAGCCTTTAAGTCATCCAGGTCCACGTCGCCACTGTCACTGATACCTACCTCTTTTACTTTATAACCACACATGACTGCGGTCGCAGGATTTGTTCCATGGGCGGCTATCGGGATTAATATCTCCGTGCGTTCGTGATCGCCTCTCTCCATGTGATATGCCCGGATCATCGCCACACCGGCAAACTCACCCTGCGCTCCAGCCATTGGTGTAAGTGAAACAGCCTGCATTCCAGTGAGATCTTTCAGATATTCCTGCAGATCATAGAGGCATTGCATGAATCCCTGACTGTGTCGTTCTGGTGCGAGCGGGTGCCTGTTCAGGAATCCCGGGATGCTGGCTGCCTTATGTGCGCCTCTGGGATTGTATTTCATGGTGCAGGAGCCCAGTGGATAGAATTCTCCATCAATGGAAAAATTTTTCCGGGACAGATTGGTGAAGTGCCTGACAACCTGGAGTTCGGATACTTCAGGAAGTAGCGGTGCATCAGTTCGCAAATATTCCGCCGGGATTGACACTAATGCTGCTGATGAAGCACCACTGCTGGTCGGTATCTGGGCAGATGCATTCCGCCCACTGCTACCCTTTTCGTAGATCAACATAGTTTCCTATTCTCAACAATTCACTGCTGTTTTCACCGATCCGCAGGCACGGCTGCTACAACATGGACTGGCACTTGTACAGGTGTTGGCTGGAGCAGCTTTACTTGCCCTCAAATCAACGCCTGCTTTAGACTGGTAATAAAGGTATTCAGGTCTTCATCCGTTTTGGTTTCTGTGACATTGACCAATATGCAATCAGTCATTTCGGGAAAACACCTGCGCAACTCAAATCCGCCCAGGATTTTCTGTTCTGCCATTGCATCCAACACATCCCCGGCGGGTTTGCTTAACTTGATAACCAGTTCGTGGAACACAGGACCTGAAAACAGAGGTTCAGCACCTTTTACTGCAGTCAACTTATCTATTAAAAGCCGGGTTCTGGTGTGACAACTTCGAGCAACTGCATTTATTCCATTCGCCCCCAGCAGGCTCATGTAAATGGTTGCCGCGCTTACCAGCAGACCCTGGTTGGTGCAAATATTTGATGTGGCTTTGGCTCGCCGTATGTGTTGTTCTCTTGCCTGCAAAGTCAGGGTGAAACCTTCCCGACCTTCCAGGTCCACGGTTCTGCCAACGATCCGACCCGGCATCTGGCGAACGATATTTTGTTTACAGCACATAAATCCGAAGTAGGGGCCACCTGATGCCAGCGGAATTCCCAGCGGTTGACCATCGCCCACGGCGATATCCGCCCCTGAATCTCCCCACTGACCGGGTGGTTTAAGTAGCGCCAGAGATATAGGGTTGACGACCGCAATGACGAGTGTACCTCTTGCATGCGCCCATTGGGTCAATTCGTCAGTTCGTTCAAGACCACCAAAGAAATTGGGACTCGTGATCACAATGGCAGTGATATCTTCATCATTCCAACGCTGCAGCTCACCGGGATCGATCGTACCGGTCTCGGAATTCCATGGGATATCCTGAATTTCAATATTCTGATTACGCACGATGCTCTGTGTAACCTTGCGGTAGTAGGGATTACCACTGCCGGCAAAAAGTATTGTTCTGGACTTCGACTTTCTGTTAGCACGCACTGCCATCAGAGCTGCTTCCGCCAGCGCACTGGCACCATCGTAGACGGAAGCATTTGAGACATCCATCCCCGTCAGTTGCGTTATCATGGACTGAAATTCATAGATAAGCTGTAGTGTGCCCTGGCTGGCTTCAGCCTGATAAGGGGTATAGGCGGTCAGGAACTCACCTCTGCTGACCAGTTCCCACACTGCCGCGGGAATATGGTGTTCGTATGCTCCCGCCCCAATAAAACACAACGCCACCTCATCTTTACGGGCACGGAAATTCATCTTCCGCATGAGCTCCATCTCGCCGATTCCGGCGGGAATCTGTTTTAATTCACCGGCCCGGATCTCCCGGGGAATCTCATCGAACAGATCTTCTATAGAATCCACACCGATGGTTTCCAGCATGATCTTCTCATCATCCAGGGTATGTGGAATAAACGGCATTTGTTGCTCCCTATTCTAGTAACACACATAGTGTCTATGCCTTAAGCGCAGATACGCTGTGTTTTG
>JASJXV010000075.1 GCA_030123805.1 Gammaproteobacteria bacterium | reverse complement strand
GCCTCGGCCGGTCCAGAAAGGAGGTACCTCACCCCCATGGGCTACGGCATTATGATATGACCCCATAAAAGTAACCTATTGATCGGTAGAACATACTTGATGCTAAGAGAGTTGGGGCGGATATTTACTCCTGGGACCGTCGGAGGCGGCGGTCCGACGTCTCGGCGCCGACGCAGAGCGTACACGGACGTATTTACAGCGTGTCCCAGGAGAAAATATCCGCCTCAGCTCGCTTGACAAATTTGTGGGGCAGCAGAGACTCTACGCCTCTCTTTGCGGTGCTCTCATCTCAGAACTGCTGCATGAACGTGATAACAGTTTCAAATGTGCCGGTGTATAATGAAAGCACCAATCCAATGACACCCTGGGAGAAATAAAAATGACCGCTCTTACTGTCCACCAGTTTCCCTGTCTCGGTGACAACTATGGCTATCTCATTCATGACGAGGAAAACGATCTGACCGCGGCGATCGATACGCCGGAGGCAAGCAAGATTGAAGAAGCCCTTAAAGAGAAGGGCTGGAAGCTGACCCATATACTCAACACCCATCACCATTTCGATCATGCCGGTGGAAACGAGGAACTGAAACGCAAATGGGGTTGCGTCATTGTTGGTTCAAAATCTGATGCAGCCAGAATTCCCGGCATTGATGAGCAGGTTGGCGATGGCGATATATATACTTTCGGCAACCATAAGGCCAAAGTTCTGGATGTTTCAGGTCATACCCAGGGACATATCGCCTACTACTTCGAAGCTGACCGGATACTGTTCTCCGGTGATGCTCTGTTTGCTTTGGGGTGTGGTCGTCTGTTTGAAGGGTCTCCTGAGCAGATGTGGACAAGTCTGCAGAAACTGATTGCATTGCCTGACGATACCACCGTCTATTGCGCCCATGAATATACCCAGTCCAATGCGAGATTTGCTCTGACCGTGGAACCACAAAATAGCGAATTACAGGCGCGAGCTAAGGTTATTGATGATCTCAGATCAGCAAACAAACCAACGGTGCCTTCGAATCTGGGTGTTGAAAAACGTACCAATCCCTTTCTCAGACCCATGAGCAGTGATTTACAGGAAACGCTTGGAATGACCGCTGCACCACTGGTGGAAGTATTCGCAGAGACCCGTCTCAGAAAGGATAATTTTTAGCGAATCTCTGACAAAAGATTGACGGATATTAAACGAACACCTCATCAAGAAAATTGTGTAGTGCCCGTCTAGACCTTTTATCTGCCGTTTCATTGTACATGGCGCCAAAATCGGGATTATTGGCGTCCGGATTGGTAAATGCATGCATGGTTCCACCATAGGCATGCACCTGCCAGTCGACCCCGGCTTCAGTCATTTCAGTTTCGAAAGCAAGCACCTGTTCCGGCGGCACCATGGGATCGTCATGTCCGTGTAAACAGAGAACTCTGGCGGTAATCTTCTCATTGGCAACGTCACTGGCGGTAAAAATACCATGAATGCTCACGACTCCCCTGACATCGGCGCCTGCTCTGGCAAGTTCCAGCACGCACATGCCGCCAAAGCAATAACCCATTGCCACGATTCGATTATTGTCTACCTGAGGCAGTTTTTTTACCACATCCAGGGCAGCCAGTATTCGCTGTCTGAGGGTAACCCTGTTCTCTACCAGTGGATTCATCAGTGCCGCATTGGCTTCAATATCTTCACCGCTACCGAACACCCCCTTGCCATACATATCCAGGGCGAAGCCCACGAATCCGGCTTTTGCCAGTTCCACTGCTTTACTGCAGGGCAATTCTCTTCTCCCGGTCCAGTCATGGGCGATAATAACTGCCGGTCTCGGACCCTGGACTGTCTCATCATATGCCAGGAGCCCTTCCAGTAATGTACCTTCAGCCCGGTAATCTATGGTTTCAGTGTGCATTTACGTTTCCTTTTATTATTGCTGATTTTCAAGTCATAGACTGAACTACCATCTTCTACAGATGCAGTCTATTCGTCGGCCAGCTCTTTCATGGCAAGATCTGTGGTAAAGAATATCTTACCATGCATATTCTGATAGAAATCTGTCTTGTCCAGTGTATCCATAACGGGTCCCTTAATCTCAGCAAGATTCAGGGTCACTCCAGCTTCATAGAGTTTCTCATTAAGGGATTCAAGTACGGCAAGGCCACTGGCATCGATAAAATTTATCGCTGTACAGATAAGCAGAATATTATCCAGATCGGCATTGTCGGCGATTTTATCCAGCAGAAACGTTTCGACGTAACGTGAATTAACAAAATAGAGACTCTCGTCTATCCTGACCATCAATAAGTTGGGGATTGTACTGACTTCATGTCTTAGTACATTTCTAAAGTGTTCAGAATTTCCATATCTACCCACAACGGCTATGTGAGGTTTGCTGCTGCTGCGAATCAGCAGCATGAATGATATGCCTACACCAATCAGAATCCCCGTTTCTACTCCCGTAGCCAAAACTGCGATGAAGGTTGTTATCAAGGTAACTGCATCTGTCCGGTTAAAAGTCAGAATTCGACGGATTGCATTGACGTCGATAAGTTGACTTGCTGCGATCACAATGATCACCGCCAGAATACCCACAGGAAGATGGAAAAACAGCTGCGTTAACCACGTCAGGGTAACGACAACACACGCCGCAGTAATCAGCGAGGCAATGGGAGTAACGGCACCCGCAGAAAAATTGACCATGGTTCTGCCAAAACTGCCCGCAACCGGGAACCCGCCAAACAAGGCGGCACCTATATTAGCTGCCCCAAGCCCTACCAACTCCTGATTGGGATCTATTTTTTCCCGCCGTTTGCTCGCTACCACAGACCCAATGGACGTACTCTCAATAAATATCACCAGGGCAATCAGGAAAGCGGAAGGCAACAGGCTAATGAACTCATTCCTGCTAACAGAAATTAAATGTGGCGCGGGTAACTGCGTCGGAATCGTGCCGATAATGCTAACGCCAGCAGTGTTGACCAGATCGAAAGACCACACCAGGACGACACCCAGAACAACCACATACATGGGTGCTGACTTCACCAGTATTCCCGAGAGTCGCTTTGAAACGCCCTTGCTCAAGAGTATGGATTCCAGAAACCCTCTGCAAAACCACAAAATCATCAGTGCGAAGACAGAGATCCACAGCATCGTCAGGTTAATCTGCTCAATACTGCTCATAAGATGTAACAGGACACTCAGAAAACCGGTAGCATCCGCTGCAGGAATACCAAATATGGCTGTTAACTGGTTGATGATAATCAGCACAGCAGCAGCAGTAATGAATCCAGTTACCACAGCATGGCTCATGAAATTAACCATCGAGCCAAAATTGACAACTCGCAGGCACACCAGAACCAGACCGGTAATGAGTGTTAATCTGACCATGGTTTCCATATAAGCTGCAGAACCAGGTTCGACCAGAGAGGACACTGTCTCAAATGCCATCATGGCAACGATAGCTGTGGGACCCACTGCCAGGGTTCGTCCGGTACCGAGAAATGCATAACAGCAGGTGGCGGCAATTGCCGCATAGAGTCCCACTTCTGCGGGTAGTCCCGCCAAAAAGGCGTACGCAATCACCTGGGGCACCGTGATGAAGGTGACTACCAGTCCACTGATCAAATCATCCTGAAAGGATGATTTTCCGTAACTACTGCCCCATTCCAGTACCGGAAATATTTTTGACCAAGCAATCGTTGAGAACGCCAAATCAGATCTGAACTCGTTGTTTATTTATGCTTCCGGAGTATATATTAACTGTGGACAGATTGAATAAACAAAACAATACTGCTTTTATATCTCAAATTTCAGGAAACCAACCCATGCAAGATGCACTCACTCTCCTGGCGGAAGCGCAGGGAAACAAACTGGCTGTAATTGACGATCGCCCCGATGGCACACTTATTGAGTGGACTTTCGCCGATCTGGAAGCGAACGCGAACAGATTGGCCAGGGTCATGATGGATCTGGGAGCCAAACCAAAATCCAAGATTGTCTGGTGCGGTCAGAATTCGCACTGGATTGTTGCCATGATGCATGCAGCAAGAAAAATAGGCTGTGTTGCCGTACCGCTTAATTATCGCCTGGCCCCTGAGGAAGCCGCTTATGTGGTAGATAATTCAGATTCCGAGATTGTATTCGCCGATGCTGGTTTTGCAGAGATGTTCTCTCAGATTCGCTCGAAATTGCCGACCGTAAGAGAGTATGTGATATTCGACGGCGCACCGGCAACGGCTATGCACAATGCAAATAAGTTAATTGAGACAGCAAGTCCAGAGGCGTTTGAATCGGAGCAGGAAGAATCCGCCGGAACCATGATCTATACATCCGGAACAACCGGTAAACCCAAAGGTGCGGTTCGATTGGGTGACACGGATCCGGAAGCGGCAATGCAATTGCTGTCTCTAATTGGTTATGTACCTGAAGATATTTATCTGACTACGGGTCCCCTATACCATTCCGGCCCCGGTGGATTCATGGCGATCGCTCATACGCTCGGAAATACAGTGGTACTGCAGCGCAGATTCGAAGCGGAAGACTGGCTGCGTTTAGTGGACAAATACAAGGCCAGCTCAACCTTCTCCGCGCCAACAACCATACGTATGGTATGCAATCTACCGGCTGCGTATTTCGACCAATACGATACCGGTAGCATGCGCGTCATGATCGCCAATGCAGCGCCCTGGTCACATGCTCTGAAGCAGAGTTATCTGGATCACTTTCCTGCCGAGTCGCTGTTTGAAGTGTACGGGTCGACGGAACTGGGCGTGAATACCCTGCTGCTGCCAGAAGATCAACTCAGAAAACCCGGGTCGTGTGGGAAACCGGCACCGGGTGTGGAAATAACCCTCTTCGACGACGCTGGTAATGAGGTGACTGAGCCGCATCAGCCGGGTGAACTATATGTGCGCAGCAAGAATATGTACTCCACTTATTACAAAGCCGAGGACAAGTACGAAGAAGATCGACGCGAGGATATGCACACGGTGGGAGATATAGCCTACTTCGATGCAGAGGGATATTACTTTATCTGTGATCGCAAGAGCGACATGATTATTTCCGGTGGCATGAATATTTACCCTGCTGAAGTTGAAGGCGCTCTCGAGCACCACAATAGTATCGTCGACGTGGCGGTTTTTGGTATTCCCAGTGAAGCATGGGGTGAACTTGTGCATGCGGTTATCGTGGTAAAACAGGGGGAGTCACTTTCCGAAGCAGAAATTATCGCCTTTTCCAGGGAACACCTGGCCAGCTACAAGATTCCCCGCTCCATCTCTTTTACAGACGAAATCCCCAGAACCGGATCAGGCAAAATTCTGAAGAAAGACCTGCGTGCGCCTTACTGGGAGGAACATTCGAGTGCGATCGGGTAGACAAACAATCACAAACCAGGGTAACCAGCAATGACATTACCTATGCAGTAGACGATCCGGTAGCAAGCATCACTCTGAATCGACCCGAGAAGTTAAATGCCTGGACGGACACCATGGGCAAGGAAGTACGCCATGCCCTGGCTGCAGCCGAATCTGATGAAAAGGTGGTGGGGATCATTATTACCGGAGCGGGCAGAGCTTCAAAGAAGGAGTCAGTGCTTTCGTTGAGGGACGTCGCCCGGAATTCAAGCGGATCGGTAGGCCGGATTAGCTATGATTTTTTTAGCGTAATCCGGCAACTATGTTGGGTTACGCCTTCGGCTAACCCAACCTACTAAGGCTATGTATCACTCAGATAGCAATTGAGTGTCAGGATTATTCAAGCTCCAGTTGTACCAGAAGGTATCAAATCCTGCTAAAGGTGATGGGCACTTCCTGGCGCCTTTGAATTCACCCGCAGCAGCGTCAAAACGACACCCGGAGGACTCATCAATCCAGGTTCCGTCTTTGAAGATTATGCTGCTTTGTTTGCTCAAAAATGCGCTGGTCGAATCGTGTAATCCAGCATCCGACGGTCTGTATAAGAACACCTGCTGCCTCGATACTGGCCAGGTTTTGCCATTTTTCAGATTATTCAGATAAATCGCGTAACTATCTCTTTTGATTCTGAAGACAAACACAGAATCCTTTGTTTTCAGTCGTTTATCGGTCGCCCTGGCTCCCCGAAACCCTTGACGTGACTTGAAATAGCTGTCGTATGCTTCCTTGTCATCCTCCTTACCATTAACCGACAAAACCAGAGTGTCCGGGTGCTGGCGTTTCCAGTCCTTCCACTTCATCTTCCGGTTTACGGCAAGCATTTTGAGTTCTGTGCCTTTTAATGCGCCGGCAGCAGCGCGACCTTTCATTATCGGCCAATAGCTATCTGTTTCGCGATCCTGCAATACGAGTGAACTGTTGATCAGTCCACCGGAAGCTTCGAATGTTAATTCCTGATTATTAATTGTCCGGTCGTACACGACGCCCGCATTAGCCAGGGGTCACCAGACCGCCGCAAAAGCAACATCACCGATTTTGTCATTAACCACTTCATGGTGATTGAGAATATTCAGGCTGTAAGCCCGGGGTTGGCCATCAATGACAACTCCCAATACATAACTGTCTGCGTCAATCCTGGCCTCGCTGGCCGACACATATTGTGGATCTGTAATGGCGGCAATCGCACCACGAGGCAGGATCTGCTTGTAATCTGAAAACGCATACTTATCTTTGGTTGAGCCCGCCTGGGGGATCAATACCATCGGCAGCACTAAAACTGCTATGAAATTGTGAAGCTTCAAGTGGTTCTCCGGCATTATTCTCGGGATCTCTGCATAATGACCGCAATTGATAGTCGATTATTTCTTACCACGATGATCTTTTAACACAGCAGAAAGTTGCTCCGCAATGAGCTCTCCCCAGAACTGATAACCCTTCTCAGAAGGATGATACCCGTCCGGAGCCAGATACTGTTCGTCAGGCTGGAATCCTGATTCCAGGTAAAAAACACCCGTGCTCACCTCTGCGGTCCTCCGTAACACCTGATCAAGCATGCGTGCCCTTATGCCGAGAACATATCTGAGCGGTTGCGGCAATGCCGTAAACAGATGCATGGGTGGCACTGAGCAGAAACAGATTGGCGCCGTATATAACTCTTTCAGCTTGTTGGTTAGTTCAAAAATCTGCTGACTCCAGCGCAACAGTGACGTGAGTCCTGTCGTGTCGTTTACACCCACCGCCACAATAACTGCATCAAATTTCCGAAACGGGAAGCTTCGATGTTTGTCAAGCAGGTCTTTCAAACGATCACCATTTTTGCCAAAGGCATCCCAACTGACGGGTTGACCGAACTGCTCTGCCAGGTAATGAGCTATCCTCGCGGTCAGCGCTTGTGCTAATTTCTGCACACCCACTCCTGCAATGGTGGATTCGCCGATGCCAAGAATCGACAGTCCAGTCTGGTGATGTTTGTAAGGTGGCCCGCCTGCTTCCGGCAACCGAATCGTTCTGAGTCGCGCCCACAACGCCTGAACCAGTAAAATCGGGAACAACAACAGACACAGATTCCACAACAATGCTAATTTAGCCAAAATACGTCACCTTCATTTGATCGGGTTTTACCCCTACCAATAGATTTTTACTGTCACGCTGGTTTCACGTTGACGTGCAGGAACAACATCTTATATCATGCTCCGTGAATGTAGCAGGTGTCTTTAAGTCAATCGACGAGAGGATTAAACGGGAAGCCAGTAAGTATAAGGAAGTCATACCCAAGCTGGCGCTGCCCCCGCAACGGTAAGCGAGTTGAACCGATCATTCTGCCACTGTGCGTTGGTACAAGCATGGGAAGGCGATCAGTCAGTAAAAACCCTCGCAAGCCCGGAGACCGGCCTGATACACGATAGCAATGCCGCGGCGGGTGGTGTGATCGTTTGGAAGTGCAAAGCCAAGCTTACCTCAAACGTTCAGTTAACCTCCTGATCACAGCATTAACATTAATCCATGTACTCGGGCGTGAGTGCATCCAGGAGTAAAATTGAATGAACCGTCTAGCCAGACCAGGCAATCCAGGCAAATCCCTGAACCTCTACACTCTGTTTATCTGCACATTCACCTTCCATTCACCTTTTCTACTCGCTGTGGAGTCATCGTCAGATATCGAGACGATTGTAGTCACCGCATCCAGGACGAGTGTGCCACTCAGTCATGTTGGCAGTTCCGTGGATGTCCTTTCTGCGTTAGATCTGGAAGACCGGCAAAGTGTATTCCTGTCAGAAATACTGCGGGAGATTCCCGGATTAGCAGTGAATCGACAAGGTGTTCAAGGTTCATCGACCCAGATACGTGTCAGAGGCGCAGAAGGTAACCATGTCATGGTGCTCATTGATGGCATCGAGGCCAATGATCTGTCCCAGGGCAGTGAATTCAATTTTGCCCACCTTCTCACGCAGGAGATCGAACGGGTCGAAATCGTACGCGGCCCCCAGAGCGCACTCTGGGGTAGCGATGCACTGGGCGGCGTTATCAACATTGTCTCCAAAACCGCGACCGGGCCATTTTCAGTAGCTGCCTCATATGAGGCTGGATCATTTGGAACCAGCAATACCGGTTTCTCAGTATCCTCCCGGGGTGATCGCTACCACATCAGACTGAGCACCCAGTATCTGGATACCGAGGGAGAAAATATCTCGCGCTCCGGAGGTGAAGAAGATGGTTATCGTAACCTCACATACAACTTGTTAGCCGGTACAGATCTGACTGAGCGGTTGCGGTTGGATTTTGTGTACCGCAAAGTTGAAGCCAGCAACGAGTATGACGGCATTGATTTTTTTGTTACCGGTTTACCTGAAGACCAGGACCTGGAGACAGAAACCGAGCATGCTTATAGTCGACTGAGTGCCAGGTTATCTCTACTGGATGACCGTTGGGAACAGTTAGTCAGTTATGGAATTACAGATACTGACAACACAAACCTGGACAATGGAATTGTCAGTTCATCAGCAAAAGGTAAGAGAACTCGACTAAATTACCAGTCAAATCTCTACTTTTCGACCGTTTCCACCGATCACGTATTCACTTTTGCATACGATCATGAAGAGGAAGAATACCGGCAGCGAGGAGTTTCATTCGGTCCCGGTTTCGACCCGAACAAAAACCTGGATACCAGAACACGTAGCTGGATTGTGGAATACAGAGCAAATCTGCGGCAAAAACTGCAACTGTCCGTCAGCGGACGAGTTGATAATAATAATGAATTCGATGACTCAAGCAGCTATCGACTCACGGCTTCCTATCGCCTGAACAACGAGAACACGCGTTTTCATGGCGCCTGGGGAACGGGCTCCAAGAATCCAACTTTCACAGAGAGATTTGGCTTCTTCGATAGCTTTGTCGGTAATCCGGATCTGCAACCGGAAGAATCCGTCGCTTGGGAGTTGGGGATTGAGCAGAAATTTCCTGATCAACGCATACAAATTGATCTGACCTATTTTGATGAGGAGTTGGAAGACGAGATCAACGGCTTTGTGTTTGATCCGGTGGCCTTTGTCTTTACTTCCAAAAATACCAGCGGCAAAAGCCAACGACGGGGCCTGGAGCTGACATTCAATTATACCATCAACGATAGTGTGAATCTCCGCGCAGCCTACACCTATCTTGATGCCGATGAGCTTGATCCGGCTAGCGGTGAAAAACTGCAGGAGGTCAGGCGAGCCAAAAATGCAGCCAGCCTTAACCTCAACTACCGTTTTCTTAACAACAAGGCAAATCTGAATATCGGCGCCAACTATAATGGTAGTCAGATCGATAATTTCTTTCCACCCTTTCCCGCTGCCCCGCAACGGGTGACTCTGAAATCCTTCACCCTGGTGAACATGTCAGCGAGATATCAACTATCCGAACGACTCACTTTGTTCACCAGAATCGAAAATTTGCTGGACGACGAGTATGAGGAAGTATATGGATTTGCTACCACCGGGATGGCCGCTTACGCCGGACTGAAATACACTTACCACTAACGCTGGCGAGCAATAGTTTGCAATATTTTGGCGAGTCGGATCAATGACACAAAATCCTCGAACTTGCCGTTGTCCGCCCTTTCCAACTCATCATGATATGAGAGAGAAATTTTGAACGGATAGCCTGGCTGATCAATCAGGATCTCCTTTATCGGCAGTTCGACGGATACAGCAAAGGGAACCGGATGTTGTGCAGCTTTTCGCGCATCAGCCAGGCACCTCAATTTGCCGCCAGCAGAGTCATAAACGAAGCTTGCAATGGATCCTTATCCAGAAACCGCTGCGACCATTCCTGACCGGAGTCCGAAGCGACAATCTCACCGAATAGTCGCGCATCACTATCCAGCCCCTGTGCAAATTCGTTTTCATAGCCGAACATTAGGGCCTGAATAGCTATCTTCGCCGCAAAACTTCTTGCAGCGAGAATATCACCGGCGGAATCACTGTCGGGTACAGGTGATTTCAGCAGCTCTTGTATGTCTGCATCTTTAACAAGGGCATCAAATTCAGCCTGTTGATCTGCTGATAGTTTATTCCAATCAGAACGTTGCAATTCTCGCACCCCGGATACAAAATCCTGCGCAAGCTGGAATGCCCTTGCCAACCCTGTTGCAGAGGGGTGAAATTCGTGAGCCAAACCCAGGGCGACTGCAGTATGCGCATCGACTGGCTCGCCGTTGACAGCCATTTCCAGAGCTTTTCTCGGACCTATCAAGCGCGGCAATCTCTGCATGCCGCCATACCCGGGAATCAATCCCAACTTGACTTCCGGTTGACCTAACTGGGCATTTTCCGTAACGATTCTATAGTGGGTGCTCATGGCCAATTCATTACCGCCACCCAGAGCAAAACCATCGACAAGGGAAATAACCGGGATAGAGAGATTCTCCAGTTTTGAGAACACAGCCATATTGTCGATAGCCAGCTTCTCGATGGCATCAGCCGTTTTACCAATAAACACTTCGATGTCCGCACCCGCTACAAAAGATCTACCCGCGCCACGGATGATCAATGCACGAACTTCCTTCCCCGCTAGCGTACCATTGCCAGCAACCTCATCCACGACGTCGGCTAACTGGGCGACCAGTTCTTCACTCAAGGCGTTCAATGCATCAGGTCGGGTAAGCGTAACGATGCCAATACCATCTGCCATCTTCAGGTCAATGTAGAGACCATCTGCCGGACTTGCCTGTTGCAGGGTTTCACCCAGGTATGCTGATGCATAAAAAGAAACCGGTTTGCCTGCTTCACCTGCCTGTACCAGGGCAACACCCTTGGGTTTATTCATGGTGCCATCGAGCATTTTCTGCTGAATATCCGGTAACTGTTCCAGGCTAACAATCTCCAGATCTTCCTGTTCCAGTACAATGCGATGTGCCGCTAGCAATCGAATTGTAGCGGCTGCCTGACTGGCTCTATACATATGAGAACCCAAAATAGACATATCCTTTGAACCGCGGAGGATAATGTATCCAGATGGCATCTCATCCTGTTCATCATAATCGCGCAACAAAAAAGTACTATAGTGCAGTGTGCTTTGATCAGGCCTCTCTATTATGAAATCAGGGCTTATACGAGGTCCGAACAGATTCCATATAGCCTTCCCCAGAGCGCGCGCGTTGAGCATAAATTCCGTATGATATTCTGTGTTCGGGGTACCCTCCGGGGTTAACGGATCAGGCATATCTTCGGTTATCTGAAATTTATCCAGATCAATGAGTTGCGAGTCAGTGATACCCATACTTTTTAGTACGTCTATCCCGTCCCGTTCCTTGCTTGCCGAGACCAGGAAGACAAGGTCAGCATTTCTGTTCTGCGCTGCCTTTACAAATTCCAGAGCATAATCATCGGCTCCCCAGATAAGCCCTCTTCTGCCCGGTGGTAATGCAATTTCCGAGAATATTTCCTCGGCCGTGCCGCGTCTGAAGATCAACAGTTTTTGGCGCATCCACACCCAGCGGGCATCCATAACAAAACGACGCCTGTCGTAGAAAAACGACTCCTTATACTCCCCCTTCAGCCCCTGGCCGGTCGCTCCAAAAAAAGCCAGACAACCGCGATCCGACAGAACAGAGGTTAGCAGCGGGAAATTAAGACCACCTGTGTGCTCGAAGACCTTATCCACCGGATTACCCTCATTGGCTTCAAAAACGGCTTCACGAAAGGGTTGGGTACGTTGCAACCAACTCTCATAATCCTCGTTAGCATCTATTATGCCGTATACTTCATCGGGAATTTCCTTTCGATTGACAAACGCATCGGCAATTCCTCGTTGGATAAGTGACTCGCCCAGTACGGGATTGGATCCCATCAAAATGACCCTTGCTCCCAGGGCTTTACCGATCTGTGCGCCGGCAAAACTGGTTCCCTTGCCGCCTCCCATAACCAGCATTGAGTCACCGGGTTTCACTGCCAGTCTTTCTACCACGGCTCGATAAGCCGTGCCATAAGTCAGCAGCATCGCAGCCAATTGTTCCGGACTGTGATGACTCAGCGAGTCAGGCACGGGTATCGCTCTGTCTTCATCCACGAGAGCAAACTGGGCATTAAATCCATCATGCGTTTCATAACCTCTGATACTGTTGCCTGTCCAGGAATCAAGTATCACCGCCTGCCCTACTTTAATTCCTTTTACTGCGGGCCCGGCATCGACCACGATACCCACCGCATCGCTTCCCGGTATATGCACAGTGGCGCTGTCACCTCTGCCAAATACCGGCACCGGCAATCCCAGTGCAGCAAAATTGGTATTGAAATTCGGTCCGCTCGCCAGTATTGCGACCAGCACACTGCTGGCATGCTGGAGCGTCAATCGCGGCGT
Source organism: Gammaproteobacteria bacterium (assembly GCA_030123805.1). GTDB lineage: Bacteria > Pseudomonadota > Gammaproteobacteria > Pseudomonadales > Azotimanducaceae > JASJXV01. The sequence continues at coordinate 3,756 of JASJXV010000075.1, read as the reverse complement.
GTCTACCTGATCGAATCGAACTGCCTCTGCGGGAGGACCATACTTATCCCGCTCGAGAGTAAGGGCATGCATGCGGTCAGGTATGCGTGAATCGATTCTTGGACTCTCGCCAAGATTCCATAAACTTGTATTTTTATCCAGGGCTGTGTGTGATATCGGTGTACTCATTTAATTTCTCGATGCAGATAGCCAGCGAATTGGGAACATGAATTTTAACAGGCGCAAAATAATCAAGCGATGATTACAATGCCACAATGACCCTATTTAGTCGAGCGTCCCGAACTCGTCGGGAAGCATTATCCGGGCAATGCGGTCTACCAGATAGGCATTCTGAAAATAACAAATTCAGCCGGTGATATACCGCCGGAGGGCAAACAATGTCATTGAGACGTCTATTGGAGCGAGAGATCAAATATGGCCACCTGACAGTGGTTGGACCTGACAATACCACCTACCACATCCGCAATTCAGGTCCAAGCGTGACCTGGCTGTTTAACGACACCCAAACAATGAACCGAATCGCCGGAAACTGGGAGACTGAGTTGGCAGCGAGTTACGTTCAGGAGGGATGGGATGTCATGGATGGCAGCCTTTACGATCTGTTAGACATTCTGCGAACCAATCTTCGACCATCCAGTAGTTCGATATTATCGAAAGCTGCCATGAAGTTGCTTGCCAACCTGAAAAACAGGAGCACAACCAGATGCAATGATCCCCGCAAAACCAGTTTCGATAATCTCGATGTATCTGTACTCAGGAACTTTCTCGATGCTGAGCTTTTCTACTCCTGCGCGTATTTTGCAGACACAAATATGACATTGGAACAGGCGCAACTTGCACAGTTGGAACACCTGTCAAAGAAAATCTTCCTCCAGCCTTCGCATACAGTATTGGATATTAGCTGCGGCTGGGGAGGCTCGGCCTTGTTTCTTGCAGAAAAATATGGCGTACATGTCACTGGAATCACCAGGTCCGAACATCAGTTTTCTGCTGCAGTCGAACATGCGAAGTTACGCGGATTAAGCCATCTGGTGCGCTTCAAATTACAGGATGTCAGCGATGAAACTCAGGTTTTTGATCGCATCATTTCAACAGGTATATTCCAACGGAACGACCAGGCTCATTTCAACACCTATTTCGACAAGATCGAAAAGTTACTCAATCCCGGTGGCATTGCGCTGGTCCACCTCATCGGCAGAACCGGATCCCCCGATGACACCAATCCCTGGTTAAACAAGAACCTCCATCCGTTTGGTTATGTACCCGCGCTGTCTGAAGTCACCAGGAGCGTTGAGAATGCTAACCTGATTACAACTGATATAAACATTCTGCATCAGCATTGTGCCATGACCCTGGCCGAATGGAGAAAACGGCTGCATCAAAATCGTCAAAGGTTGATATCACAAGGTGGGAATACGATCTCACGCACCTGGGAATTTTATCTGACGATCAGTGAAGTTATTGTTCGACATGCCGATATTACCGTTTATGAAATTCAGGCTTCAAAACACAGTGACGTCATGTCCATTCACAAAAACTACCTGCAACCAGCGGACGCCGGATCACAAATCATTCAATTCCCGACCACTCTGATCAGTTCGTAAACAAGTCTGGCTGATTCTCAACAAACTGACGTTTCATCGACTGGCTTGCCAGAGCATCTGAAATCTCTCTTGCTAACACAATAGTTTCGGCAAGGAGTTGATCCGGAGCCACTATAGTGTTAACAAAACCGCAAGCTCTGGCTTCTTCTAGGCCCATGGTTCTACCAGTCAGGCAAAGTTCCCTGGCAAGGGATTGTGGCAGTACCCGACTGATCAGATCATATGCGGCCGGTACACCCATACGGACCTGGGGCTGGGCGAAACTCGCGTTTTCAGAGGCAACCCGCAAGTCGCACATGGCAGCCAAATCCATCCCTCCAGCGAACGCTGGACCATTGACCGCAGCTATCAAAGGCTTTGGGAATGTATAGACTACGCGATGGTATTCGGTTGCTTGCTTGAAAATAGACTCACTGTCACCCGTTTCAAACTCTTTGAGATCAAACCCAGCGCAGAAAGAAGGACCCTCGCCAGTCAGTATGACGACCCTGACAGAATCGTCTGCTTCAAGTTCACCCAGACAATCCACTATCTCATGGCGCAACTGAGTGGAAAGCGCATTTCTTTTCTCGGGCCGATTGAGCGCAATCAGAGCAATTCCCGTGTCTGGAAGCTCTTTCTTTAGATATTCGTATGCCATTCCTGTGACTCCTCTCTTTATATCGCGGTAAAGAAGGAACTCATGCCCCCATACCCTACTACAAACGCTCTTTTCCTGGCCCTTGTGATCGCGACATAAACCAGACTCCGCTCTTCGGTTTCCGCCTCTTCGAGTGAAACCTCATCGCCCTTGTCTCGCAGAGCAATATCCAGGGGAATCAACCCATCATGTGCAGATGCCAAGATCACCTGGTCAAACTCTAGCCCCTTGACTCTATGTACCGTTGCAAGTTTGAGTGACTGACTGCTCTCTTTCTCCGGTTCATTCGGCTTAATAATGGCGGTTTCTACTTCAAGCTTTTCCAGATATCCCTGGATTGACTGTACCTCCTTGTTAGTTCTTGCCACAACGCAAGTGTGAGAATGAGGCGCATCGGACTTATCCAGTAAACCCTTAATGAAGCCAGCCTGATCTTCAGGCGACTCGAACTGTTCAACCAGTGGAGCTTCTCCATGAGTCAGTGATTTATAAATTACGTTATCGTCAATACCACCGTCCAGATCATCAATCGTTCGGCCTTCCAACAATCCAACAGCCCAGCGCCGAATTTCATCCGTCGTGCGATAGTTAATTTTTAGTTTTCTCGAGCGTCCGCGGATATTGATTCCACAACGACCCAAAACTACTCTGTTCCTACCATATATTCGCTGGTGCGCATCACCCACGATGAACAGATCATTTGCCTTTTCCGGGACTATCGCTCGCAGAAGTCGAAATGCCTGGGTTCCCAAATCCTGCGCTTCGTCAACAACAACAGAACTATATGGCATTTGAATTGACTGAGTCTGTATTAATTCTGCTGCATCACGGAAGGCATCATCTGTCTCTTTCAGACGAGACCGGTTTAGCTGGTGGCGATACTCTTCAAATACGGGCCACAAGCGCACACGCTGTTCACGATTAAGCCTTGTCCCCCTTCCTATGCGGGAAGCCTTTTTGTACTCGTCCAGGTTCTTGATCCCTTGAGGCTGGATAACTCTTTGCCACTCTTCACGAAAAAAGCTGTCACTAAAGTCCAGATCGGCAGGTTTCTCTGAAATCGCCCGGAACCAATATTCTTCCAGCCTTCTGTTGTCAAATACGACCTCATAGTCATAAGAATGTTTACGCAGGAAAACCTGCACCCATCGATCCAGGTTAACAACCTCAATTCGATTCATCTGTTCGGGCGAGCAGATACTTTCCAGGTTTTTCTTGATATCGACGGCGAGATTTTTTGTAAAGGTGGTAAACAGTATCCTCTGGTCTTCTTCCCCTATTTGGTTAGCGAGCCATTTCGCCCGGTGCATGGCGACTACAGTTTTACCTGTTCCCGCACCACCGAGGACCCTGACGGCGCCATTCTTTTTACCCTCAACCAGTTTCTTCTGCGATGGGTGAAGAAAAACTCGCCACTTATCCATGGGGGCATTAAGCATTTCGGACAACTCATTTTCATCACTGGGTACAACAAAGCGAGACATTGATTGTGCACGATCCAGGGCAGCAGCA
>JASJXV010000074.1 GCA_030123805.1 Gammaproteobacteria bacterium | reverse complement strand
TTTACTCGGACTTTGTGTTACCTATTGCCAATCAGTACGAGAAAATCGGCTTTGGTATTCCCAGTACCCACACCATGAATCTGACTTTCTGCGATAAAGCCATCGAACCACCCGGAGAAGCAATAAACGAGTGGGAAGCCTTCCGCAGAATGTCTGAAAAACTGGAACAACGTGCCAATGAAAGAGGCATCAAACCCTACCGGGATGCACGCAACGGTATGCATGACCTGACCAGCTGTCATAAACAGTTCACCCGGAATGGATTGTTCGTTGATGAAGAGATTATTGCTGACGAAATGATCAGAGATACAGCTATATTGGGATCACTCCCGGCTAATGCCAGTTTGGAAGAGATCCGGCGTAAAGGCTATCTCCGTTGGGAAGGTCTCGGTGTATCCGCTCGAGCTCTTTCGCAGGCAACTGATCCAAAACCCGATGAGACTTTTGCACCATTCCGTAACCGTGTAGAGAAAGGCGAACCCTGGCCAACACTGTCTCGCAGGGCGCAGTTCCTAATCGAGCATCCCTGGTTTATTGAAGCGGATGAACATCTGCCGACGCATAAGAATCCACCAAAAATAGGCGGTGATTATCCATTCCAGGTTTCCAGTGGGCATAATCGGTGGAGTATCCACTCACTCAATACCGCGAATCATTTGATGCTGGAAACACATCGTGGAGCACCACATATAGTGATTAACGACAAGGATGCCGAGAAGTTAGGTGTGGAGGACAACGAAGAGGTCAGGGTATACAACGATCAGGGTGAGTATTTTGTCCCGACGCTTATATCCGCCAGTGCGCAACCCGGGCAGGTGGTGATGTACAATGGTTTTGAGCCCTATCAGTTCACCGAATGGAAAAGTCCGAATGATGCCGAACCGGGGATGATCAAGTGGCTGCATCTTGCCGGAGGTTATGGTCACCTCAAGTATTGGGGTACGCAATGGCAACCATGCCCGGTTATGAGAAACACCTACGTGGATATTGAAAAGATAAGTTGACCCTCAATCCCAGCCCCGGGATCCCAGCCCGGGGTCAGGTCTTAGGTCCCAGCCCGGGGTCAGGTCTTACATTTGACATTGAACAACCAGGGAAGATTTCCCAATACTCAGAAGCTCTACCTCTCTACCAGAAGGTTTAGGGATCACCATTGAACACAAAGCCTGAAGCGAGCACATCTTCGCCAATCTCACTTGCTGGCACACCGGCGGCATCACCTCTGGGTTATTTCAGCTGGACTTTTGGCCAGGGTGCACGGGATCCATACTACATCATGGTGATCATTTACATTTTCTTCCCTTACTTCAGAATGACAGCCCCGGGGTCAGGTCTTACATTTGACATTTAACAATCAGGGAAGATTTCCCAATACTCAGAAGCTCAACCTCTCTACCAGAAGGTTTAGGGATCACCATTGAACACAAAGCCTGAAGCGAGCACATCTTCGCCAATCTCACTTGCTGGCACACCGGCGGCATCACCTCTGGGTTATTTCAGCTGGACTTTTGGCCAGGGTGCACGGGATCCATACTACATCATGGTGATCATTTACATTTTCTTCCCTTACTTCAGCAATACGGTGGTGGGTGATCCGATTCAGGGCCAAACCCTGATTGGTTACCTCAATGCGACAGGTGGTCTTATTTTAGCGTTGACAGCGCCGTTTCTCGGAGCAATTGCGGACAAAAATGGCCGTCGCAAACCCTGGGTCGCCTGTACAGTTGTCCTGATGTCGGTGGGTGCAGGGTGTCTGTGGTTTGTTCTTCCGGGCGAACAAGGCCTGAGCATCTACGCTACATTGGGATTATTGCTGGCGATAAACACAGCGTTTGCGATTTCTGAGGTTTTTCACAATGCCATGTTACCAAGCATCGCACCTGTAAACCGCGTTGGGGTGATTTCCGGATTGGCGTTTGCACTCGGTAATGTCGGTGGCTTGTGCCTGATGTTGTTTGTGCTATTCGCGTTTGCAATGCCTGGCACCAACGATTGGAGTTTTCTACCAACAGAAGCGTTATTTGGCATAGATCAAGCCGCTCATGAACACGACCGGATTGTTGGACCGATTGCCGGTGTCTGGATGTTCTTGTTTACTTTACCCGTGTTGCTATTCACACCGGACGGAAAGTCTTCCGGAATACCTATGTGGCAAGCTGCGCGACAGGGTGTGCGTGATGTACTTGCGACAGTTCGCCAACTGAAGCACTACGCCAATATTGCTATCTATCTTCTCGCACGGATGTTTTTTATTGATGGCATGGTCGGCGTCATGACCTTTGGCGGTGTCTATGCTTCTGGTACCTTTGGCTGGGACACCACGACACTACTCATCTTTGGGCTATTCACAAGTGGTTCGGCCATGATTGGTGCATATGTCGGGGGTAGGCTGGATGATCATTTAGGGTCCATTAGGACACTAAAGATTGCCATTGGTATGAGTTCTGTTGGGCTGATCACTTTAGTCTCGATTCAACCTGATACCATTCTGTATATCATCCCCGTGAGCACTTCTCCAGTGTGGGAATTCCCGTATCTTCAAACAACAGCAGAGATTTTCTATTTCTGCACGAACCAGGTATTTGCCATGGTCTTCGTGACGGGATTGTCCTCTTCCCGCACTCTCATGGCTCGTCTCTCACCGCCTGAAATGGCAACTCAGTTCTTTGGCCTGTTTGCATTGTCCGGTACCGTGACCGCCTTCCTGGCGCCGTTATTGGTAGCAACGACTACGGATTGGTTTCAATCTCAACGTGCGGGATTCGCTTCGCTTGCTATTCTGATGATCATCGGTGGTGTACTCCTTCTCAAGGTCAAAGAGGAACAGGCGACAGTTGCCAGTTGATGGAAAGGTGCGGTCTGCGCAGGATGAGTGCCGGAGTATGTATCAGTCCGCAGTGTCTTATTGAGAAAGGTAAAAGGCAAAGCCGAACTTTGTTGTTGCTTAAACCCGCGAAGAGCTAACGATCTGCCCACTTGCATCTGCGGCAAGTTCAAATGAATGCAATCTCTTCTTAAATGTCAAATGTAAGACCTGACCCCATGCTATTGGAAACATTAGCCTGCCAACAGTTTCTTTATTTCGGTGGCGATAGTGGCTGCACCAGTGACCACAGCCAATCGATACGGGCCGACTTTTCTCAGGCCCATCCACTCCGCAAAGAATGGTACTACTTGCAGAGCAACCGCGCCCCAGAAAAGCACCCAACCCCAGAACATGGGTAACTCAAAACCTTGCAGCATTTGGATTGCCAGGAATAGCGCCAGGGGCGTACCAATAACTCCGGATGTATGGAATATGATCCGTTGCATGCGGGATAGTGACAGATAGGTGCCATACTGCATCTTGAATCGCGGTTCTATGAAAAACAAAAAGACATATGCATATCGAACTCCCAGCATCAACCCGGTCAGAATCTTCAGGAACGGTTGCATGCTGAGTATCAATGCCAAAGAGCCTGCCAGAGCAAGCAGCAGAGATTCACTGCCTATGACCAGTATATAGGTACCCAATAGCATCAGCGTTATTTCCACCAGGAATCCGGCAACGAATGGAATTCTGGGGAAACCATGGCGTTGATGCAGCTTGTTTCCCAGCTCGCTAATTAAACCGCTGATTTCGGCTCTTTCATCTCTGCCTAATGCCTCGATGTCTGCAACCAGCTTCTGCCAACTTCCTACCCGATAACGGTTCTCACTGAGTGCCTGTCCAATGTCGTCAATCTGCTGACTTATTGCTGTCATTAGTTGATTCCCCCCAACAATTAATTGCCGTAATTAATGGTAACAACGATTCTAAAGATAACTGATCAGCTGAAAAATATTTCATGAGATCTACATAAGCGGTGAGTGTGGCAGCGTATATACCGATATCAGCCGTTCTTCGGGAGCCATTATTCGCAAGTTTTGCCACCATTCGTCAGTGAGACCGATGCTGTTGTACGACTCTTTTTTTTGATAGCCAGATTGTTGCAGCGATCCCTTCCACAGGTCAATTACTTCATTGGGATTACCCGCCACGGGTCGCCAGCTCATGATGATCGGCAGTGCTTCACTTTCCGCGATCGCTGATAATCCGGAAATCATGTCATTCATTTTCGTTGCCGCAACATTTAGTATTGCCAGATTGTATGATCCCAGCGGGGTGTCCTGACTATCAGACATGGCTTTGTGCAGGATGGATGAAAAGCGGGGAACCAGAGGTTCCAGAAGGCGATAACGACGCACCGGTGCAAACGATTCCAATTCGCTGCCTTGTTGTTGCCACTTTGTTTCTGTCATCATACTGGAACGATAATTTCCGAAAGCATTCAGATCTTCAAACTCTAGGATCTGGGTTACCTGACAGAATATCTCAACATTGCTGTACCATGCAGCAACCAATCTTGTACTCAATTCATGATAGGCGGGAATCAGATCGTTTTGTGCGAAATCGATGAAATTATCCAGAGTATCGGGTGTGGCTGGCTGAAGGTTTAGGGTTTCTTCCAGATAGATCATTTGACAAGCCCCCGATAGTGAATTTAGCCTGGGCACTAAATCATTTTACACTTAACGAACTTCCGATCAATGCTGATAGAATGACCCTGTCGACAGCAGCATCTGGGCCGATAAAATGTGATTATGTAAATTTGAGGGGGAGGTCAGATGAGTATCGAAGCAACAGGACCAAACGCGGATCAGATAGCGTTCTGGAATGGTGATGCGGGTAAATCATGGGCAAAAAACCAGGCGTTGATGGACTCGATGATTGAGCCATTAGGCAACATTGCTATCAGTGAGTCCGTTATCAGTGCCGCAGACCAGGTTTTGGATATTGGTTGTGGTTGCGGGGCGACCAGTTTTGCGCTGGCTAAACTTGGCGCCAATGTAACCGGGATTGATGTATCAGAACCGATGCTGGGCATTGCCAGAAGTCGGGCTGATACAACTGATCATCACGTTGATTTCGTTCTCGGCGACGCTCTGACGCATGCCTTTGAGAGGGACTACTCTGTGCTTTTTTCACGCTTCGGAGTAATGTTTTTTGCTGATCCGGTTGCTGCATTTAGAAACCTGCTTGGCGCCATGAATGAGTCCGGGCGACTCTGCTTTATCTGTTGGCGACCCGCAATAGAGAACGCATGGATTTCAGTTCCCATGGGTGCAGCGATAGCGCATATGCCACCTATGCCACAGACTGATCCGCGCGCACCCGGAGAGTTTGCATTTTCTGACAAGGATTATGTGGCAGAGATTCTCGATGCTGCTGGATACAAGGAGATTGAGATCGATCCTGTCGATCAGGCACTAACGGTTGGTGGCGCCAGTGATATCGATCAGGCCATCGAGTTTTACGAACATATAGGACCACTTGCTCGCGTGTTTTCGGAACTGGATGAACCAACCAGGATGAAGGCACTGGACGCGGTGCGGGAAGCGGTACAACCTTATCTGTCGGATGATGGCTTGACGCTAGGCAGTGCTTGCTGGCTGGTGAAAGCCAGACTTTAGTAGTCCTTCAAGGAGGCGCTCCCGCCTGCCATCGGCAGCCCATATTTGCAGTGTTACGCCTTGGTCGCAAGATACTTGTAGATGGTTGGCAGTCGATGTGGCAAAGATTCAATATCGGCTACTACCTCATAACCGATATCCCCACATATCTCTTTGAGGTAGTCATGGCCTTCTTTATCAACGGTGATCAGGAACGGCACTATGCCTTCCTGTTTACTCTCAATGAGCGCCTGTTTGGTATCGCGAATCGCGTATTCATGATCGCCGCGATTATCGCCGTAACCATGGTCCTGGGGCCTGCCATCAGATATGAGCATCAGGATTTTTACCTTTGCGGGGCAGTCAAGCAACTTGGAGTTGGTATGCCTGATGGCCGCACCCATGCGAGTTGATCGAAGCGGTTTGATAGAGTCGATGCGTTTTTTCACGGTATCATCCAGTATTTGATCAAACTCTTTTATGACGTGAAAGGACACATCCTGGCGTCCATAGCCGGAAAAGCCATAGATGCCATACGTATCGCCAATGGCTTCCAGGGCTTCGATGATCAACACAGTGGATTCTTTTTCCAGATCGATAATCTTCTTCCCAGGATTATCTGCATCGACTGACACCGTGCCTGGCTGTGAAACATGTTGCGGCGAGGTTCCCGGGTCATTTATCGTTTCGTCGGTTGAACCAGACATATCCAACAAGAATGCAACCGCAACGCTGCGTTCTATCTTGTCCCTTCGCGAGTAAAAGCGTGCCTGTGGTCCAACACCGGCTTTCTTGTCTATGAAAAACTGGATTGCCTTGTCCAGATCAATCTCATGACCGTCTTCCAGATTTTTCAATAGCCGTTGAGATTCGGGTCGCATCATCTCAAATTGCCGGCGAACATCCCTGACCAGTCCGGAATGGCGTTTTAGTGTCTCTTCATAGTATTCCAGTTTACCCTCTACAACCACGCGCTCGCCCACCTGACACCAGGCGGTCAGATAGTCATTAGCACGGAAATCCCACTCGTCATAAGTTGACCAGTTGATTATCTCTGCCGCATCTGTGGGTGGAATGACTTCAGCCTCTGCGTCGAATTCATCCGTTGTGGCATCTGTAATTATGCCTGGAGTATCCATTTCAATCTGCTCGACGATGGTATCCGCGTCGACATTTTCAACCTCAACTGAATTTTCCAGCATTGCCTGGATCTGTTCCAGGGTTGGCTTCTCCAACGCCGGATTGTCTCTGAGTGCATTGAGGGTTTGTACCAACTCAGGTTTGAGGTCGCCATAAAAGTCCGGAGGGACCGGATTTTCGTAATCGATCTCAGCGATCCCGGTCAGATCGGTCGCCTTTAACATCGTTTTGACATCAGGCCTGGTAAACTCATCGGGAAGATTGGTAGCCTCGATACCTATCCATTCGTCGCCGATGCTGCTTGCCGGTATATTGGGAATATCCAAAGCAAGATCATAAAGGTGTGTTGCAATTTCAGCAGTATCCTGAATCGTGGCCTCTGGTCGCGTCACAATTTTTAGGGCGCCCAGCGCGGACACCAGCATGGGTTTCAAGCTAACGGGCCAACGTATGCTTTCAAAGTGATGCAGAGATGCGCGTAGCAGATTCTCAACGAACGCCTGTCGGAGACCCAGTTCAAGCAGCCTGGGGCGTTGCGAGATTTCGTGCGTTTTTACCCGGGACAACCACTTTCGCAGACCCGGGTATTCTGAGTGAACACAGCAATCAATGCGATGATCTTCAACCAGAGAGAACAGACCTGCAATGAGATGCCGACCCTGGAACAGATCAAAAAATCTCTGCATAGGTACGATGGCTTTTGTCGCAGTCACTGGCCGTCGTTGGGTTACGGATGATTTGATATAGGTCCCATCTTCTCCGTATTGAAAGTCGAATGAGCCAAACGTTATTCGACCCGATTGATGTGCAATACAAACCTTGAATATTTGCAGATTGCTATTGAGATCACCAAATAAATCAATGTAGGGTGGCACATAAATAACTGTGCCTTCAGTTGTTGCTCTTGTTTCCGAGGACCAGCCGAGACCGCGATTGACCAGGTGCGAAATGGGCTGCACACGAACCTTTTCTCCGGCCAGGGCCTGGCCATATAATCGCAGCAGATTACCTGCTTGTTCGAATTCAACACGCCCGGATAGTAGCGCCAGCGCTCTGTCGGCAGTGACTGATTGCAGTCGAAAGAAAGCTTCCAGTTTGTCACCGGCTTCTATTTTGAGTCCAATGTCAGCATCTGCTTTTTCCAGGCCCAGCTCCAGCCACTGTCGCATAGCCTTGCGGGGCACACGTTCTCGAACGAAGGGGGCTGATTTCAAAAACTCGGCGGCCGCGGTTGGACTGATACTGACAAGCCGTTGCGCCATGTGTCGCAATTCCCCGTGTTCAATGCCTTCTATTTGGCTTAACGCATGGGAGATTTCTTCAAACAGGGTAAATGGTTCCGGGCAACCTTTGTTAACCATGGCAGCGATCAACGATAGAAATGCACCGGACTCGGATGGTTGAAATCGACGCAGTAACTCAGGCGCCCGCTCGAAGTAGAGCCACGCATTTACCCAATTGTTTTTTACCATCGCTTTCGCCAGATCCAGAAAAGAGAGATGATTATCTTCATGGAGGGAATGGAAAATCGCTGCCGCTTGCTGCAGGCAGATTGTTGCCAGTTCCACGGATTGGCGTGACAGTTCAGTTATCACACCTGCAAGGTTTTTGAATGCTGCCGTTGAGGTACGTTCGAGAAGATGATGGCTGAGGGTAAAGAAGGTTTTGGCAAGAGCGACAGATTTCCAACTGTCGCTACACATTCGCGACCCCATATCAGACCAGGTTTTCAGATCTATGGATTTACAGTCAAGTAAAAAGAATGGTGTTGCCTGAAGAAAAGAGGTCGCGAGTTCAGGTGATCGATGCGCCAGCTCCAGTGCAATATCGGCGCATCTGATGACAGTAATCTGGTCCGATAAGTGAAGTATCTGTTTACTGTTCCGAAAGTAATTTATGCTCACCTGAGGGGTATCGGGAAGGTTTCGGGCTATCTGCATACCCGCCTTTAGCCACCCGGTAAATTCTACTTCGTTCAAATCAACAGCGATTGCCTGTACTGATTCGTTGAAAATTGTTGCCAGCTCGGCGTCGATAGTCGCCAGTTCTGCGGTGTAATTTGCAGCGAGTTGTTGATAGGCAATGGTATTCATTCTTCAAAGATCGAGAGCACTACTTCATGAATTGCCTGTTGTACTTCCGCGTCATCCGTTAGAGCCCAGACAACGGCTGTCAGGCAAGCACGCAATGGGTGAATGCCATCGGCGATCAACTTGCCCGCATACACCAGTAATCTGGTGGAAACTCCCTCGGCAAGGCCATGTGACTTCAAGTGACGTACTTTTTCTCCCAATTTGGCAAGATGTTTCGCAATTTCCTCCGTGCAATTGGATTCCTTGCGGATGATTTCAGATTCCTGCTCCCTGTTCGGGTAGCCAAATTCTATTGCGATAAATCGCTGCCGGGTCGAATGCTTGAGATCCTTAAGCACAGACTGATAACCTGGATTGAAGGACATTACCAGCAGAAAACCGTCAGCAGCATGCAGCAATTCGCCACGTTTCTCGATGGGAAGTATACGACGATGATCCGCCAGAGGATGAATCAGCACCGTCGTATCTTTGCGAGCTTCAACTATTTCATCCAGATAACAGATGGCGCCCACTTTGACTGCCCGGGTTAGTGGTCCATCTATCCAGCGAGTATTCGCTCCCTCCAGCAGATATCTCCCTACCAGGTCCGATGCCGTCAAGTCCTCGTGACAAGCGATGGTCACAAGCGGGACACCGTCTTCGTCACGGTTGCCGACATGACGATGTAATCGCCAGGACATATATTCAACGAAGCGGGTCTTGCCGCAACCCGTCGGACCCTTCAACAAAACAGGCAGGTGTTGATTGTATGCCGACTCAAACAGAGCAACTTCATCTGCAAGTGGTAGATAAAATGGCTGCTCTGTGATTCGAAAATCTTCAATCTGAATTAAAGTGAAATTCTGATCCATCCGATGCCTCATTTTGTATATACCTTATTGTATCCTGGTCACAGTGATTTCCGCTTGTACAGCAAGCACAATCGATATCTGGAGCAAATATCACCGCATATAACGAGGTTATTAGGATAACTCATAAAGTTTAATTGACTTAGATCAAATTCAGGTAGATTACTGTTGGACCTGATGGTTTGACCGAGAGAGAATCAGGTAACGAGTATGCATTTTGTAAAGCCAGCCACGATCTGCAAGGGTCAGGGCAATTTGTCAAAAAGGAAAAATTATGTTCTCCATCTCTTTGAATATTGATCCGGAAAAACTCAAGGATGCCGATACAAAGAACAAGACCAATAAAAAAGGCGCAAAGAAAACCCGCAAATCCCGGGCAGCAAAAACCACTGCTTCCAGCAAGGATGCAGACTCTTAATTCATCGAAGGTCTGCACCATGACTAGTAATACAGAAGAGATGACATTAAGTCGTCTCGCCCCCATAGACGCCAGTAGTCGGATACAAGACTTATTATCGGAACCCTACCAGTATAGAAACTGGGAGGATGTTTACCGTGAGGAGTGGACCTGGGACAAGGTTGTACATGTATCCCATCTGCGAACCAATTGCATATCTGCCTGTTCTCTTGATGCTTATGTCAAGGATGGTATCGTTTGGCGTGAAGAACAAAATGCCAACTATCCGCAAGCCTTTCCGGATGTTCCAGATTTTAATCCCAGAGGTTGTCCTGCAGGATGTGCCTACTCAGTGCAGATGTACGATCCCACCCGCATTCGCTATCCACTGAAACGCGTGGGGGAAAGGGGTGGTGGCCAGTGGGAACGTATCTCCTGGGATCAGGTTACTGAAGAACTGGCAGATAAACTGCTCGATGTTATTACCGAATATGGAACCGATACGATCCTGTTTGATCAGGGTACTACCAACATCGACAATGGCATTGGATCGACTATTGAAGGACATCTGTTCAACGGCGGGTTAGAGGCGACGTTTATCGATTCCTGGGCTGGAGTTGGGGACCTTCCTGTCGGACTGATTCAAAGCTGGGGCACCTATATGAGCGAGGGGACCTCGGATGACTGGTTTCTCTCGGACTACATCATAATCTGGATTGGTAATCCAAACTATACGCGAGTGACGGATGCTCATTTTATATGGGAAGCCCGCTACCGAGGCGCCAAAGTCGTAACCATTGCACCTGATTTCAGCCCTTCAACCATCCACGCTGACCGGTGGCTGAATGTGCGGGTCGGTACTGATGCGGCGCTTGCGCTGGGCATGGTGCATGTAATCCTGGCAGAGGATCTCTACGATAGGGAGTACATCAAGGAGCAAACGGACCTGCCGTTCCTGGTTCGAGCCGATAATGGACAATTCCTCAGACAGAGCGATGTCGAAGAAGATGGTGCCGATGACGAATTCTACTACTGGAATGCCGTCAACGGGCGCAAAACACTCGCCAGTGGCACCTGGGGATCAGAGATCATGACCCTTGAACTGGATGATGATGAAGATCCCCAACTGGAGGGTTTTCATACCGTAAAACTGCTCAATGGCAAGAGTGTCAGAGTCCGCCCGGTGTTTGAATTACTGCGCAAACATATCAAGGATTATTCGCCAGAGAAGGTTGCGGAGATTACCGGAGTTGCTGCAAAAAACATTCGTCAGGTAGCCCGAGAGATGGCTGCTGTGAAATCAGCCATGATTTTTTCATCCTGGGGTGCCTGTAAACACTATCATTCAGATCTTTTCCAGCGCGGCATGGTGTACCTGATGGCGCTCACCGGTAATACGGGTGGCAAACCGGGTTGTGGTATCAAGGTGTCTACCTGGTGGCCAATGCCCGGTCAGACGCTTAATACCGGTGGTGCACGGATGCGCACCGAACCTCCGGAGAAATTACCCGTGGACAGGGTTCAGATGCAGGATGTGTCGAAGATGATGTTTGACATGACCCAGGCAGGGAAGCGCACCACACCGCTGATACCCTTTCTTTATGCGCACGATCCAAAGTGGCGGGAAATTGCCTCCAGAGACGACTATGCAGACCCGGCGCTGCCGCGCCCTGTGAAAGAATATATGGATGAGATTTTTGCAAATAACTGGCAGCCAATCTCGCCAGAACCACCTAAGAAACCGCGGTTTTTCTACTTTTCAGGGCCGAATCCTCTGCGTCGTTGGCCAAATGCCAAGGTCATTCGGGACAGTTTATGGAAGGAGATCGACACCATCGTATGTTGCGACTTCCGTATGTCCACTTCAGCCATGTGGTCTGACTACATACTTCCGGCTTGCGGATACTATGAGAAACCGGGCATCAAGTATGTGCAGTCATATTTGCCCTATGTCATTGTCGGGGATCGCGCGGTGCCGGCACTTTATGAGTCCAAACATGAGTGGGATATTATTCTGCTGCTCGCGAAAAAGATTCAGGAAAGAGCCATAGCCAGAGGCATAGACAGTTTCACCGATAGCGATGGCAAGGAGCGACCGCTATCTACCATCTATGATGAACTGACTGCAGACGGAGTGTATGTCGAGGGAGAAGAAGGCGAAACCGCTGCGCTCGACTATATTATGACCCACTCACCCATTACCAAGGGCAGTGATCTGGGAGAACAACCCTGGTCCAAGGCCGTGGCAGATGGCATGGTTGCGATCAAGGAGATTGATCCCGTTCATATGGCGATTGGACTCAATGCGGTGATGAGTGACTTCGATTATAGCGAGCCGATCAATCAGTTTGCCTGGTTTGTGAAGCACAAGAATCCCTGGCCAACGCTTACGGGGCGACAGCAGTTTTATATCGATCACAAGTGGTTTATGGAAGTAGGGGAACAGCTGGTTGTGCACAAAGAACCTGTCAAGGCAGGTGGAAATTATCCGCTGCGGATGGTCGGTGGTCATACGCGCTGGAGTCAACATGCCATCTTTCGTGCTAACGAACAATTGCTGCGATTGCAGCGGGGTACCCCGGTTGCTTATATAAGTCAGGTGGATGCGAAAGAGAGGGGCATTGAGGACAACGACAGGATTCGATTGTTCAATGATGTGGGTGAGGTGATATTGAGTGCCAAAGTGTCTCCGGCTGTACAACCCGGTGAGGTCATCTGTTATCACGCCTGGGAGTCCTACCAGTTCCCTGATGGCGCTAACCAGAATCACATGGTTCCAAGCCCAATGAAACCGACCAACATGGTGGGTGGTTACGGGCATCTTCAGTATCGGGGGGCTTATCTCAGCATGAACAATCTGCCAAAAGAAGTTGCCATGGATATGGAAAAAGTTGAGGCATCCGAATGACAAATGCAACCCTCGATGCCCGACATTCACCGGCAAACCTGGAAGATATTCTGGCCCCTGATGGTTCAGCCTGGAATGAGATGACCGGCGAAGTGATTGCATTGACGCCAACACCGTTGGATAGACAGCCTTCGGCATACGTCCAGGCTGCATGGAAAGACAGGAATCACGGTGCAGTCGCCGCGGTGACGGTACAGGCGATTCGTAATGACGATACCCTGGCTCTCAGGTTGCAATGGCAGGCAGCACAGCCAAAAAGATCCATTGATGACATCAATGCCTATGCAGATGCCTGTGCTGTCCTGTTTCCGGCGAACGGCAAGGACACTGATCTGGAAACCATGGGCAGCCCTGAACGGCCAGTCGTTGCATGGCACTGGCGAGCTGGGACTGATGCGCCATTTTCTGTAACTGCCAGGGGCATAGGTACTGTGGAGCGCTCTGCCGAACATCAGTTGCAGGCTCGCTCCAGGTGGTCTGATGGCCGATGGCAGGTTGTATTTGCACGTTCTCTGGAATCAGACGGACTTTCGCTGTCCGGTGGTACAGACATACCCATCGCGTTTGCGGTCTGGTGTGGCGCCGGTTCAGAACGAGCTGGTTTGAAGTCCCACTCACCGGAATTTCACCAATTAAGAATTAACTAGTTCTTGTCCGGAAACTACTGTTTTGCCGATTGAAACTGCATTATTGAAAACACGACTAGCCGTTTGACTCTACAATAGTAGGAGAAGAACATCTACAATCCAACCGTTAGGGATGGAAACGTTAGTTTCCGGACAGGAACTAACTAGGCGGACGGGTAAGGAAGACAAATCATGAACACAGCTGTCACTTCAAAACATCAGTTCGCAATGGTGTTCGACCTGAATAAGTGTCTGGGATGCCAAACCTGCAGCGTAGCCTGCAAAACCCAGTGGACCCGCGGCAATGGCATGGATGCCATGTGGTGGAATATCGTCAACACCATTCCGGGAAAGGGCACACCGCGCAACGCCTTCGAACTGGGCGGTGGATACAAAGATGGGCAACCAGTACCCGGAGAATTACCCGGCAAAGCTGAATGGGGAGAAGCCTGGGACTTCGAATATGATAAGGTTTTTTTTCGAAGTGCTGATGACGACGAGGATAACAGAGACTACCTGAGGCCACGAGCGCATGACGGTAAACCACCCAGGTGGGGACCTAACTGGGATGAGGACATGGGGGGCGGGGAATATCCGAATTCCTATTTCTTCTACCTGCCCCTGGTGTGCATGAACTGCGAAAAACCAGCGTGTCTGGAGGCTTGTCCGCGTGACACAATATATCGAAGGGATGAAGATGGCGTCATCCTGATTGACGAAGAGCGATGTCATGGTTACCGCTTTTGTGCAGAAGCATGTCCCTACAAGCGAATTTATTTCAATGAGCAGCGCGCAATTGCGCAAAAGTGCATCTCCTGTTTTCCTCGGCTGGAAGCTGGGGTCGCACCAGCGTGTGTTCGTCAGTGTCCGGGGCGGGCGCGTCATGTTGGATACCTGGATGATCCCGATAGCCATATTAGCAAACTGGTCAACACCTGGAAGGTGGCATTGCCGTTACGCCCTGATTTTGGTGTAAAACCGAGAGTATTTTATGTGCCTCCCACTATGCCCCTGGCGTTCGATGAAAATGGCGATTTTGATGAGAATCAATCCAGATTCCCCATGGAGGAGATGCGCAAATTGTTTGGAGCGGATGTTGAACAGGCTCTGGCGACCGTTGAATCCGAGCGCGAGAAGGTTGCGGGGGGTGGTCAGTCCGAATTGATGGACATTCTTATCTCGCGTAACTGGAACGATATGCTGGGACCATACAAACAGGATCCGGGCAAACTTGTGCGACCGCCCCGGCGTGGGAATGACTGATATTTTTACGATTCACCACCAGGCTGCATTGCTGAGGAGTACTCTTTATCATCATCTCGCCGAGATGTTGACCTACCCCTCTGCAAACCTTCTGCGGAGTTGTCAGGCAGGTGACCAGGACAGAAATATTTTGGAAGTTCTTAGGCAGCTCCCCTATGAATTGCCCTGGACTCTGGATACCTGTAGTACGGATAAAATCGTGTTGAAATTGGCAAGCGAATACATGCGTGTATTCGAACTGCCCATCGATGGGCAACCCTGCGCTCTATATGGAGGTGTATACACAGGAAATCGCAGGGAGGTGATGGAGGAATTACTGCGTTACTATCGTTTTTTTGGCCTGAGTACCAACCAGGCTAAAGACGGGGATTTACCGGACAGTATTCCCACCCTGCTTGAATTTTTCCAGTTTCTTACCCACAAGGAAGCCGGTGCCGGGGATGCCGATGAGGTGCTGTCTATTCGTCTGGTGCAGAAAGACTTACTGGAAAGGCATCTGACCAGGTGGGTTCCAGCCATCAAGTCACAAATTGAGCAAAGGAAAGCGCCGGCATTCTATCGAAGCACTGTAAACTTATTGAATGAGTTTACCTCTGCGGAGTTGGGGAGGTTGGCTGCGCAACAGCCTGGATAGACCTTAAATAAAAGCCATTTCCCTCCGTCCCCCTTTAATTCAATGTCCCCTTTAATGCTGTTACAAGATTCCGCTGCCTCTCGCTATTTGCTCCGCAAACAGCTGCCGGTGCGACATGTTTGCCTACGGCAAAATCTCGCTATACCTCTCACTACTTGTAAACAAGTAGCTGCCGGTACGACATGTTTGCCTACGGCAAAATCTCGCTATGGTGCAATATTACCTGATTAAGTTCGGAAAACGTTTTTGCATGCGGTTCCACGTCGAATTTGATGTGCAGTGCCTGGGCGATATTAGTTGTTGAGAACATACCCCTGACCATGAGATCGGTAGCATCGAACTGCACGACCAGAACATGCTGTTCGCCGAGGTGCTTGATAGTTGCGATTACATCGCCAATACATGACTTTTGTAATTGTTCAAATTGCAGCGCATGGATATGATTCTTATCTGTCATGATGTTCTTGACCCTGACGTCATCACGGGAACGAATCTGGTTCGCTGACATATAGGACAAAACCTTACCGCCATTGATATCCGATGCTGTAATGATTCCCCTGAACACAGAATCATTGCTCACTACAAGAAGCAGGCGCACGTAGGATTGTTTCATCAGATTAAGGGCATCATTGATACTGCTATTCTCATCCACAACTACCGGATGTATTGCAATGAAATCTGTCATGAACAAGGTTGCGGGACTACCAAGGGAAAGATTCGGTGTGCCGGGTTCCAGATAGGTTTCCACCTGGGATACATCAACAATTTCAAGTTCCCTGAATTCGGATATCATTTGTAAATCCTCCGTATTTGCTTCAGAGATCGTCCGCTCTCGGTATTACTTTAAGACGGAACAAGCCGGGTGTGAAGCGATAATGACCGGGAAAAAGAACCTTTGCATCGGTTTGCCGACAGGATCTCATGGACTTGAGTAAATGGGAGGAGTTATTAGCCAAAGGTTGTCACATTTGGCTGAAAATCATCTATAATGCGTCCCGATTAAAACGTCCCCTGAGGTTTGAAAATCAGACTCGTTAGTTAGTTCCTGATCGGATGCCACCCACCGGAAACTATTCAATTTGGGGGAAAATTGCGAACCATCAAAATGGTTTGGGCATATAAGACAACCGCATACGAAGGAACCAACTCCGGCGAACCTTAAATCCGGTGGGCCGCATCCGGTGGGCCGCATCCGG
>JASJXV010000073.1 GCA_030123805.1 Gammaproteobacteria bacterium | reverse complement strand
AATTCCGGGACGCCGGACGGTCAGGAAACCATTCAGGGTCAAAATGCCTGTTTCAATCCACCATGAATTGTGGACTAACCTGTTCAAATAGCCAAGATTTGCAACCATTTTGGACCGCCTTCGTGCAATATGCGGGTTAAGGGCGATAAGACTTGCTTCGCTCACTGTACTGGGGTAATTTGCTTTTCCTTTTTTACAGGAGCAATAAATGGTTACTTCCTTCGTTGCGGTTCTAATGGGTTCAGATTCAGATCTGCCCGTGATGCAGGGAACCATAGATATTCTCAAAAAACTTGGGGTCGAACATGAAGCTAGAATCACTTCGGCACATCGCACTCCCGAACAGACCAGGGAATATGTAATTGATGCAGAACGCAGGGGTTGTGCGGTGTTTATTGCGGGTGCCGGGATGGCCGCACATTTAGCTGGAGCTGTTGCTGCAAATACTCTAAAGCCGGTGATTGGAGTACCCATAGGCGGAAGTTCCCTGCAAGGACTGGATGCATTGTTATCAACTGTTCAGATGCCAGCCGGAATTCCGGTTGCTACAGTAGCAATTGGAAATGCCGGGGCAAAAAACGCCGGCTATCTGGCCGCGCAAATAATGGCTACAGCCGATGAAGACCTTGCTGTACGCCTGAAAGATGAACGGCAGGCCGGTGCGGCGATAGTGCTTGAAAAGAACATTCAGCTGCAGGAAACGCTGGCCAAAAGTTGATGTTGACTCTCAAGTCCAGGCTAGCCAGCCGTATTCTTCGACAGGGAGGCATAATCGCCTATCCCACTGAGGGTGTATGGGGTCTTGGCTGTTTGCCCTGGAATGAACCGGGAGCGCGTCGAATATTACAGCTCAAAAGGCGACCTGAATCCAAGGGGATGATATTAGTCGCGGCAAGCATTGCGCAAGTATCTGATTATCTGGAAGGTCTGGAGCAAAACCAGCTTAAGCTGCTGGCTGAAAGTTGGCCTGGTCCCGTTACCTGGTTAGTACCCGACAATGGCACTGCTCCCAGCTGGATCGTGGGTGACCACGATACTGTGGCATTACGCGTATCTGCACATCCCGTTATTCAGAGTATCTGCGGACAAATAAAATCGGCGTTGATATCTACATCGGCAAACCTGGCTGGCAGAGCACCAGCAAAAAATAGCTTACAGATAAGGCGAAATTTTGGCGCCTCCCTGGACTATATTTATCCCGGCGAACTGGGCCGGCTAAGAAAACCAACCGAGATCAGGCACCTGTTAGCTAACTGCGTCGTGAGGCAAGGATGATAGAAAAATATGCTGTCATCGGAAACCCGATAAAACATAGTAAGTCGCCTGAGATCCATACAGCCTTCGCCCGGCAGACAGGTCAGTCATTGGAATATACTCGGTTGCTGGCACCGAAAGACGGTTTTGCAGTAGCATTTGCCGAATTTGCAACAGATGATGGCAAAGGCCTAAGTGTAACCATGCCGTTCAAACAACAGGCCTTTCAGCAGGTTGATATTAAGAGTGAGCGAGCTGTTCTTGCCGGTGCAGTTAATACAATCAAGATTGAACAAGATGGACAGACTAGCGGTGATAATACTGATGGTGTTGGACTGGTCAACGACATTACCAGAAATCTCAATTGGGCAATCTGCGATAAGCGAGTACTGATTTTGGGTGCAGGAGGTGCGGTGAGGGGTGTGTTACAACCGTTCTTGCATGAACTGCCGGCAGAGCTGGTAATTGCTAACAGGACGGTGGAGCGGGCTATCGAACTGGCTGAAGAGTATGCCGAATTGGGTAATATCAATGCGTCGGGAATTAAACAAATAACCGGTACCTTTGACCTGATTATTAATGCAACCGGAGCCAGCCTGCAAGGAGAAGTCCCCAATGTGCCTAACGGTATAATAAATGCTCAAACTCATTGCTACGACATGACCTATGCGGCTACAGAGACAGCATTTGTTCGGTGGGCACGCAAACAAGGTGCGACTGTTACTTCAGATGGTCTTGGCATGCTGGTGGAACAAGCTGCGTTGGCATTTCAGATATGGCGTGGAGTGTTGCCCGACACAAGACCCGTAATTAAACACATTAGAACTACCATGTGAGATGAAAAGCAGATTATGACCAACCCATTATTGACACGGCATCTACTACCTCCTCATAGCCAGATAAAAGCAGAGCATATTGAGCCGGCCATAGACAATTTGCTTGCTAACAATAGAAAGAAGGTTGAAGAACTTGTCAACATGTCAAGTGAGAGAAGTTGGGAAAATCTGATTCAACCCCTGGAAGAAATTGACGATATCCAAAACCAGGCATGGTCGCCTGTGTCACACATGAACGCAGTTGTAAATACAGATGCGATTAGAACAGCATACAATAATTGCCTGCCGAAACTGAGTGAATATGCGACTGAGAGAGGTCAGAATAAGGCGCTCTTTAAAGCATACAAAGCACTTTCGGAAAGCGAGATATATAGTCGCCTGGAAATCGCACAGAAAAAGATAATAGACAATACTCTCAGAGACTTCAGACTCTCTGGTATTGAATTGCCTGAAAAAGGAAAAGTGAAATATGGGAATATTCAGAAACGACTTGCGGAGCTTGGCAGCAAATACTCGGACAATGTACTCGATGCAACACAGGCGTGGAACAAGCTGATAGAAAATAAACAGGAATTACGCGGATTGCCCGACTCGGCGCTTGATCTGTCGAGGCAAACAGCTGAACAGAGGGGTGAAGAAGGTTATATGCTGACTCTTGATTTACCCTGCTATCAGCCGCTGATTACCTATTGTGAGAATCGTGAGTTAAGAAAAGAGATTTATGAAGCATACTCAACCAGGGCGTCGGACAAGGGACCCCATGCAGGTAAGTGGGATAATACTGCACTTATCAAAGAAATTCTTAACCTGCGTATCGAGTTGGCAAAGTTGCTTGGTTACGACAATTATGCAGAATTTTCATTGGCCACGAAAATGGCAACTTCAACAGAGCAGGTGCTGAGCTTTCTGAATGACCTGGCAGAAAAAAGTTATCCGATTGCACAAGAAGAGTATGCTGAAATATGCGAATTTGCTCGAGCCGATGATGCTGTAACCGATTTGGCAGCCTGGGACATCGGTTTCTACTCTGAAAGACTGCGATTGCATAAATACAACATCTCTGAAGAAGAATTAAGACCCTATTTCCCCGTCAAGGTTGTCCTCAACGGCATGTTTGAAGTGGTCAAGCGCCTTTATGATATTGAAGTGACGCAAACGAGTGGATGGGATGTATGGCACCCGGATGTGAAATGCTATGAGATAACCAAAGCAGGTAAAGTTGTCGCAGGATTCTTCATGGATCTCTATGCAAGACAGGGAAAGAGAGGTGGTGCGTGGATGGATACTTGTCGGATACGAAGAATTCAACAAAATGGTGAGCTACAGTTACCTGTCGCCTATATTACGTGTAATTTGACAACGCCAATTGGTGACCGACCCGCGTTATTCACCCATGACGAAGTAATCACCCTATTTCATGAGTTCGGTCATGGCTTGCATCATATGCTCACTAAAGTCGATTATGCAGATGTATCGGGAATCAATGGCGTGGTTTGGGATGCTGTTGAATTACCCAGTCAGTTTCTCGAGAACTGGTGTTGGCAACCGGAGGCTCTGGAGTTTATCTCGGGCCATTACAAAACAGGTGAATCGCTGCCATCAGCGATGTTGGAAAAAATGTTGGCGGCAAAAACCTTCGGAGCAGCCAGGCAGATGGTGCGTCAGCTGGAATTCGGATTGTTTGATTTCAAACTGCATATGGAAACCGGAGGAAGACAGGATGTTGATGTTCAGCAGATACTGGATCAGGTAAGAGAGCAGGTCAGCGTAATAAGCGTGCCGGAGTTTAACCGTTTCCAGAATGGATTCTCACACATTTTTTCAGGTGGCTATGCTGCAGGCTACTACAGCTACAAATGGGCGGAAGTGCTCTCTGCAGATGCCTTTTCAAAATTTCAGAAAGAAGGCATATTCAATCGGCAGACCGGTGAAAAATTTCTGCGGACAGTTCTCGAGCAAGGTGGCGCCCGGGACCCGATGGATCTATTTGTGGAATTCATGGGTAGAGAACCTGAAGTAGATGCGCTGCTTCGTCAGGAAGGGATCAAGCCTTGAGAACAACTCTGCATAGTGTCGAGTCGTGGCTGCCCGGCTTCCGACATGGGGTATAAAAAAGATGCAATCACCGGTTTACTGCATGCGGTGTCCTCCCCCGGGACGGAGCCATCATTGCTGAAATCTTCAGTGCCGATTGGAAGAAAATTCAAAAGGTTTACCTGGCAGATCCGCTGGGAAATATCATGCTGGTATATGCTGCTGTCCTGTTGGGAAACCCCTGTTGAAGGACCTCAAACATCTGCTAAAAGTATCGAATATCGGTTGATGAAGATATTGGTATAATAGACTGGATGAAATATCCAGTCTCAACGCGGCAAATTAGAATAATCTGAGAGAAATCTGTAATGGTTGAATCAACATCCATGGTCGAGAATCGGGCTAACTGGCGAGACTATCTGGAAATAAGCAAACCCAGAGTGATCTTGCTGATGCTTGTCTGTGCGTTGGTGGGTATGTTTCTGGCTACGCCAAATATGGTGCCTTTGGACACTATTCTATTCGGTCTCACCGGAATTGCTCTGGTAGCCGCTTCAGCTGCCGCATTAAATCATCTGGTTGATGCCACAATCGATGCCAAAATGGCCAGAACCCATAATCGACCCATCGCCCGTGGTTCTGTTGATAACACACATGCCCGGATATTTATCGCGGCTACCGGTATAACCGGGATGTTGATCTTGACGTTCCTGGTAAATCCGCTGACAGCCTGGCTCAATCTGGCGTCCTGGGTAGGCTACGGGATTATCTACACCATGTATCTCAAACGGGCAACACCACAGAACATTGTCATTGGTGGTCTGTTTGGCGCGGCTCCACCACTGTTCGGCTGGACGGCCGTCACCAACAGTATTGATGGCGGTGGATTACTCCTGCTGCTGATCATATTTGCCTGGACTCCTCCCCACTTTTGGGCGTTGGCGATTGACCGGAAAGAGGAGTATGCCAAGGCCAATGTTCCCATGTTGCCCGTTACACATGGTGAAGCCTATACCAAGATGTATATTTTGCTCTATACGATCATCATGATAATAATCACCATCCTTCCCTATCTGATTGGCATGAGCAATCTTCTTTATCTGCTTGGCGCACTGGGATTAGGCGCGGGTTTCTTGTATTGGAGTCTGGCGATGATCAAAGGTACAAATCCCAAAGCACCGATCAAAACATTCCACTACTCCATATTCTACCTCTTGCTCTTGTTCGTTTTCTTGCTAGTGGATCACTATTTAATGCCAGTTGGCACTGCAGCAGGAGTTTAGGGCTTTGTCAGTTCGACAAGAATCCATTGACGCCAGAGCAGGTGTGAGAAGAACCCTGATCGGTATAGCCGGATTCATTGCACTGATCATGGGGCTCTTTGTTGCATCTCTGATTGCACCAGGAACAATGTCGCGAGAGGAATACATTACGCTCGGGTATTATCCATTGGCTCAGACCAGGGAGATTGCAAATTTCAGTTTGATCGACCATAACGGACAGCGATTCGGTCCTGACAGATTACAGGGGCACTGGTCACTGTTATTCTTTGGTTATACATATTGTCCCGATGTATGTCCGGTCACGCTGGTGCAAATAAACAAAGCAGTCCAACAATTAGAGCCGGATATTGCCAATAGCTTGAGGGTTGCTCTGGTGTCAGTCGATCCTGAACGAGACACACCCGAGACACTTGGCAAGTATATCAGGGTGTTCAATGACAGCTTCACAGGCGTTACCGGAGAGTTTGATGAAGTCGTCAAGCTTGCTACGCAACTCGATATCGCATTCGTCAAGGTTCCCGGGGATGAGCCAGGTACCTACCTGGTGAATCACAGCGGTAGCATTGTCGTGATTAGTCCGGAAGGTCGCTATCACGGGGTTCTTAAACCGCCACATCAGTCGGAGAAGATGGCCAGTGTGATTAGTGCGTTGGTGGAATCCTGAGCCCCGATATTCAGGACAGCAGTTCCAGACTTTCGCCATACCACCCCATAAGGATTTTCTTGAACTCCTCTGGGTCTCTCTGTTTTTCTCCCTTCTGGGCCAGCAAAGATCTACGAATCCAGAACTTTGCAGCGGCTACTCTGAGGAAGATGGGTAGAGATAACAATTCATGCTTCGATAGGGTTCTCCTGGCTGCATAGCCATCGAGTAAGGCGTGATAGAGACCGGGGTCGAAACGCTGCCGGTTGTCATGGCACCAATCATTGATAGCAATTGACAGGTCCAGAGTCAGATAATCAGTGCAAGAATGATAAAAATCGATCAGTCCTGAAAGCTCACCGTTTACGAACAGGGCATTGTCTCTGAACAGATCACCATGTATGACGCCTTTGGGGAGCTCAGCTCCGCTGGCGGCAAGGTAATTCTCATATTCATCTACCACGCGGCATAACAGTTGATAGTCATCCGTATTGAAGAAGGAGCTTAGTTCATCCCGACATGTCTTGAACCACGGGAGATTGAACTCGTTCTCCCGGGAAAGATTCTTTGCCAAATCCGTCGTGTGCAGTTGCGATAAGGCCGTGCCGATTGCCTGGCAATGATGTTGGTCAGGATGCATAACGTGTGCGCCCGGAAGGCGGGGGAAAAGAATTGCCGGCTTGCCGCAGAAAATGGTTGTAGTCATACCATCCAGCGTACTCAATGGTGATGGTACAGCTAGTCCATAATGATGCAGACTACTCATCAGCTGACTAAAGTAGGGTAGATCGGCGATACCCAGTGATTCAAAAAGTGTCAGCACGTATTCCGTCTCAACGCCATGCCGAATCAGCGTAACAAAGTAATTCGAATTCTCAGTCCCGGCAAGGATGGGGTGATATAACTCCAGGTCACCGAGTCGAAACATCATCAGATAACGCTCTAGTTGATCCTTACTGAAACTAGTGAAAACTGCCATCGATGATTTACTCTGCCTTGTTAATGGTCAGAAAATTTCTGTTTGTTGTCGACCCGCTTGCGCCCTGTACGCCGGATCGCCGGACCTTTAAAAAATGCAATTACTCAGAGAGTCCCGAAATAAAAATCGTAGAGAACCCTGGCAATTTCACCGAACTGATCGGATATCTCGGTAATCGCTGTTTACCACTCGATAATTACCCATTGAGGATACAAGTGACGAGCAGTTTCAAGGCTTCTAGGCAAACCATTGTCGTCTGCTGGTACCATGTAGTAAGGTCTGCCGTTCTTGGGGACAACCTTTATTGCCACCAGCAGGCCATTCTGACGATATTCATAAATGGTTCTTTCTTCCCCTGATACTATTTCCACCTTGTCCTGATCATCTGCCAAAGACCCTTGTGATAATCCGACCTGGCCATGCACAAGCAGCATAAAACCGATTAGAATTGTGGAACACTGAATCGATCTATTCATGGATATGATTTTGTCCGGTGACAATGCGGGCGTGATGGCCCGAAGTTTACTACGAATAAAAGAAAAAGACTTATGGAAAATAGACCCCCCCTGATATTGATTGATGGCTCCTCCTATCTATTCAGAGCATTTCACGGCTTGCCTAGACTGGTGAGTACAAAAGGTCAGGACACCGGAGCGATTCGGGGAGTTGTCAGTATGATCCGCAAGCTCATGCGTGACTATCCTGACAGCCATATAGCAGTGGTCTTCGATGCGAAGGGCAAGACCTTTCGTAATGATCTGTACAAGGACTACAAGGCAAACCGGCCGCCCATGCCTGAAGAGCTCAGGAGCCAGATTCAACCGATACACGACATTCTCAAAGCTATGGGCTTGCCACTGTTGGTCATTGAGGGCGTGGAAGCCGATGACGTAATCGGCACCCTGGCTGGTCAAGCGACATTGCGGCAGATGGATGTTCTGATATCTACCGGCGACAAGGATATGGCGCAACTGGTAAATGAGCATGTAACTCTAATCAATACGATGAATGACTTGATTAGTGATGTTAAAGGCGTCAAGGAAAAATTCGGTGTCGAGCCAAATCAGATTATTGACTACCTGGCTTTGATTGGAGATACCTCAGATAACATACCTGGCGTACCAAAAGTGGGGCCAAAAACAGCGGTGAAGTGGTTGATGGAGTATGGTTCTGTCGATGCCATCATGGCGCATGCCGAAGACTTCAAGGGCAAGGTTGGCGACAACCTTCGCGCCTCATTGAAGCAGTTAACGTTATCTTACGAATTGGCAACTATCAAACTGGATGTAGAACTGGAGGTAGAACTGGATGATTTGGTAATGGGTACACCAGACAATGAAGCATTGGCAAGGATGTTTATGGAGTTTGAGTTCAAGCAGTGGACCAAAGAGCTGTTGGGAGATGAAACCACGCCTCGAAAAGAGACAAACTATGAACTGATTACTACCGAAACAGATCTGGATCGATGGATAGCTGACCTGGAGAAAGCAGACCTGTTTGCTTTTGATACGGAAACGACGAGTCTGGACTACATGGTAGCCGAATTGGTGGGTGTGTCATTTTGCATAAAGGAGGGAATTGCCGCCTATGTGCCATGCGGTCATGACTATGCGGGAGCACCCCAACAGTTGTCCAGAGACCAGCTACTAAACCGATTGAAGCCACTATTGGAGAACGCAGAGCTGTGCAAGGTTGGTCAGAACCTGAAATATGACAAGAGTGTTCTGGCTCGCTACGGCATTGAGTTGCGGGGCATTACGCATGATACGATGCTTGAGTCTTATATTCTCAATTCCGTAGCTTCCAGGCATAACATGGATGACCTGGCCCTGAAATATCTCGGCATAAGAACGATTCACTTTGAAGATATAGCAGGCAAGGGAGCAAAACAGCTGACCTTTAACCAGATTAATCTTGACCAGGCAGGAGATTACGCCGCAGAAGACGCTGACGTTACCCTGCGACTTCACAATGAACTCTGGCCCAGATTGAGCGCGGAGCGATCTTTGCGAGAGGTATTTGAACAGATTGAAATGCCTTTGCTTCCTGTTCTTTCTCGCGTCGAGAGAAACGGTGTGTTGTTGGATGCAGATCTGCTGCGTGAACAAAGCTCAAACCTGGGAAATCGGCTCGAGGAACTTCAACAGGAAGCATGGTCTCTTGCAGGGGAAGAGTTCAATCTGGGTTCGCCGAAACAACTGCAGGGGATTTTCTACGAAAAATTGAAACTACCGGTACTGAAAAAGACACCCAAGGGTCAACCATCTACTGCTGAGACAGTTCTTCAAGACCTGGCTCTGGATTACCCGTTACCTAAAGTCATTTTGGAGTATCGAGGTCTGAGTAAACTCAAATCCACGTACACTGACCAGTTGCCGAAGCAGATTAATCCTGCCACAAATCGTATCCATACATCCTACCACCAGGCTGTTACGGCGACCGGTCGACTTTCAAGCACTGATCCGAATTTACAAAACATTCCCATTCGAACTGAAGCAGGTAGACGTATCAGAAAGGCATTCATCGCACCCCGGGGATATACACTGGTGGCAGCGGACTATTCGCAGATCGAATTGCGGATAATGGCTCACCTGTCCCAGGATAGTGGACTGCTGGATGCCTTTGCGAGAGGAGATGATGTGCATCAGGCGACAGCTGCTGAAGTATTCGGCGTTGCCAGAGATCGGGTCACTCCGGAGCAAAGGAGAAGCGCAAAAGCCATCAACTTTGGATTGATCTATGGAATGTCTGCGTTTGGGTTAGGTCGTCAGCTGAATATCAGTCGCAGGGATGCACAGGAATACATTGATCTTTACTTTACGCGTTATCCGGGTGTTCGGGATTATATGGACAGTACCCGGAAGATTGCTGCGGAACAGGGCTATGTGGAAACCTTGTTTGGCAGAAGGTTGTATCTACCAGAGATCAAATCCAGCAACTTCATGAGGCGGCAAGCTGCTGAACGAACAGCGATAAACGCGCCCATGCAGGGAACTGCTGCGGACATAATCAAAAAGGCCATGATCAGCGTAGATAGTTGGCTGTTGGAATCAGGATGTGACGCAAGGATGATCATGCAGGTACACGATGAGTTAGTGTTAGAAGTTGCTGAGAGTCAAGTTGAAGGGCTAATAACCGAGATACGTGAGCGTATGTCGGCAGCTGCGGTTTTGGACGTACCACTGATTGTCGATGTCGGCTGTGGCAGCAACTGGGACGAGGCTCATTAGTCATCTGAAATGATATATAGCACGGCTAATAAAATTGGAATTATTATATAAACCCGGGAACTACTACCCTGAAGCCGGGTCATAAATACATGCAACACGTGCTTGAAAAAGCAACCTTGAGTGGTACCTTCGGTGATTTTATCCCCCAAAAAAACCGGAGTATTGGCCCTGATCACACCCTCCCCATTTGGTGATCAGGGCCTTTTTATGTCTACCAGTTAATCAATATTATGTTTTATCGGCAAGTTCAAGAAGCCAATACTCCAGTTGCTGCTGAAGTTTTGGAAGACCTGTGCCAGCGGTGGCTGAAAAAAGCTGACATGAAAGCAACTCAGTCCGTTCCTGCACAAAACGGTTGACCTTTAGAAGTGCAGCTTGTGCAGGACCCCTTTTCAATTTGTCTGCTTTTGTCAGCAAAGTGTGCAATGGAAGTTGAGCATCTATCGCCCATTGAATCATCATTTGATCAAAGTCCTTTAAAGGATGACGGCAGTCCATTACCAGTATCAACCCCTTCAGGCACCGACGATTTCTCAAATAGTCATCCAAATGCCGTTGCCATTGTTGCTTGACTGCCTGGGGGACTTTAGCAAATCCATATCCTGGTAGATCCACCAGTCTGTGATTGTCCCCTAGTTGGAAGAAATTTATCAGCTGGGTGCGCCCAGGTGTTTTGCTGGTCCGGGCCAGTTTTTTGTTGGACGTCAAACAATTGATGGCACTGGACTTTCCGGCATTGGATCTACCGGCAAACGCGACCTCTACACCGGTATCCGGTGGGCACTGGTCGAGTCTTGCGGCGCTGCTCAGGAAAGTAGCAGATCCGAAATCGATATGCTGGAGTTGATGATTTGACATGATTTTTATCCATCTATATCAATAAGGTTGCCACACATGCTGCCTGAGACGATAGTATTGTTATATAATGCGCCGATTTCGCGTACGCTGCGATAGGTGCGAAATATAAAATATAGCCCATCAGGCTTGTTCGCAGCAGGTTAGTATGGGCGACCCCCTTCTGTTCTCGAACAGCCTGCCTGTCAGACTTTCAAGGAAATTTATATGCCAAGACTTATCATCGCACTAAGCATTTGTTTCTCGGTCACCAATTTCGCACTTGCGGAAAGTGATGCTGGCAGAGGCAAAACTTTAACAGCGATTTGTGCCGCCTGTCACGGAGCCGATGGCAATAGCCTCGTCGGCGCCTTCCCCAGTCTTGCTGGTCAGGGAGCAAAGTATCTTATCAAACAGATGGAGGATATCAAAAGCGGTGCCCGGCCAGTCGTTTTGATGACCGGACAGCTGGACAACATGAGTGAACAGGACATGACAGATATCGCTGTTTACTACGAAGCACAGTCCATCAAGATGGGTACGGCAAAGCAGGATCTGGTCGTTGAAGGGGAGCAGATCTTTCGTTGGGGCATTAAACGAAAGGGCGTTGCTGCATGTGCAGCCTGTCATTCTCCAACCGGATCAGGCGTCACCGCGGCTGGATTTCCAGCATTGGCAGGCCAATGGCCGGAATATGTTGCTACACAACTGAAGGCTTTCAGGGTTAAAGAGAGAACCAATGACGGCGATAGCCGCATGATGCAAGATTCTGCGATGGATCTGAGTGATCGGGAGATAGACGCAGTAGCGAGCTACATCTATGGAATGCATTGATCGGCAGCCAGGAGGTTATCCCCGGACAGCTTCCTGGATGTTTTGTTCAGGACCAGGGGCGGATCGGCCAGCGGCTGGCAGCGACAGTGATTGGCCGGGCGAAACAGGATTAATCGCTTAGAGAAAGAATACAATTTGTGATCAGATGGCTTGATCGGGGAACGGTAAACCGAAAGAATGGGTCCTATAAGAATAAGGCAACGGATGTAATTGATGAAAATAGTAAAGAGTTCGATTATTGGTTTAATGTTATTGCCGTTGGTAATGATGGCCGAATCGTTCCAATACGAAGAGGGTACTCACTATGTTGAGTTGACGATTCCGGTGAAGGTGAGAGATAGTGGAAAGATAGAGGTCACTGAGTATTTTTCCTACGGCTGTCCCCACTGTTACCAGTTTGAACCTCTTATTAGTAATTGGCAGAAGAGCCTGTCACCTGATGTTGTCTTCAACCGTACGCCGGCTATCTGGAACCAGGATTATCGCGTATATGCGCAAACCTACTATACTGCTGAGGCGTTAAAAATAACGAATAAGTTGCATACTGCGTTGTTTGATGCAATTCAAAATCAACGCAGACAGTTGAACGATCCCAAGGACATGGCAATGTTCTTTTCGGAGTTTGGGGTTGATCCCCTTGATTTTGCCAAGGTCTATCAATCATTCGGTATCAGAGCCAGTTTACAGCAGGCGGAAGCCAGGGGAAGAGCTTATAGATCATCTGGAGTACCTGCAATCATCGTCAATGGCAAGTATCGGGTAGAAGGGAGTATGGCCGGTAGTCATGCTGAAATGTTGAAAGTGGTTAATTTTCTCATCAACAAGGAGCGAGCAGCTCGAGCCTCGCACTTTTCCGAGTAGAAGGCAGCAGAAGACGAAATGACGTTTCCGGCAATCCAATATGACAAAGTGCAGGGTGCTGTTGATGGTGTGGCAGGTAACCGACTGCGTTTGCTCAGCTTTAATATTCAAGTGGGAATTCACACCCAATCGTATCGCCATTACCTCACTCGAGGTTGGCAGCATGTGCTGCCATCGGCAAGCCGATTTGCGCATCTGGATCGAATTGCGTCAGTTGTCTCACGGTTTGATGTGGTGGCACTACAGGAAACAGATGGCGGAAGTATCAGAAGTGGTTTTGTAAATCAGGTCAAATATCTTGCTGAGAGAGCAGAATTTCCTTATTGGTATCTGCAGCGGAATCGAGACATGGGCGTGTTGGCACAAAACGGCAATGGACTGCTGACCCGGTTCAAACCGGTGCAGATGGAAGATCATAAACTACCGTGCAAAATACCCGGGCGAGGTGCGGTATTGTGCCAGTTCGGCAAGGGCGAAGATGCGCTATGCCTGGTAATTGTACATCTTTCATTGGGTCGCAGAGATAGGCGACGACAGCTGTCTTACATAGCCGAAATCATTGCAGATTTTCGTCACGTGGTATTGATGGGAGACATGAACGTGCATCATACCCATCTGCTTGACGAAAGCCCACTTCGCCACTCCAACTTATTGTCTGCGGCGGATGGAGAGCTCAGAACCTATCCCAGTTGGCGACCACGGAGAAGCCTCGATCATATATTGATCTCGCCGGAACTCACAGTAAATCACGCAGAAGCACTGGACTGTAGATTGTCCGATCATTTACCGGTAGCGGTTGACATATCGCTACCGGAAGGAACGTCGCTAATTCTTTAGCTGGTTCCTGTCGTTTTTCATCCTGGCATTCACGCGTTGTTTGAGATCTTTGCCTGGTTTGAAATGGAGTACGTACTTACCTCGTTTGTGAATACCTGCTTCCCCGGTCTTCGGATTTCTGACAATACGCGCATTGCGATAATGATTGGTAAAACTGCCAAATCCGCGAATTTCTACGCGACCCCCGGCGGCCAGGGTATCGGACATGGTTTCCAGCATTTGGTGAATAGCCAGATCAACATCTTTGGTAGTCAGCTGATCCAGCTTCTTCGACATTCTTTGTATCAGTGCAGACTTGTTCATCTATGCGTGCAAGGCAACCTGGCGACAATAAACCACAGTTATATATTACAAAATTATCAATTATAATCAAGGTGTTAGACATTTTAATTAAAGTAGTAGATTAATTTATTTTGTGTTACAGTTAACCGCCGATAGCAAGAAACTGTCTTTAAGGGGGTGTTATGACTGGGTTGAAGTCACTTTTTGGAACCCCGGAGAGTAATTTGTCGCGAAAGTATCGCAAGGAAATACATAGTTGCGAGCGTCGCGTACAGGAAGCAGATTCGGTTGACGCCCTGGGTTTGGTACATGCCTATCAGCGTAGCATTGAGTTGCGGAAAGGGTTTCTCAGCGATTCGAAAAAAAACCTTAAGGACCGGTTACGAGTCGATTGAGTGCGCGCAATTTGTACCTGGACATCCGTTCGAGGCGTTTGGGCTGTGCGTCTATTCCAAAAATCCATTAGAGCGCAAACGACTCGTTCTATTGAATGGCTTGCTGAATTTGCGTAGAATTCGCCATGGCGAGTCACTCAAGCATATCATCCTATCTGTTTCACCGTTGGATTAAGTCAAGAATCAGATTTCTGCTCGCCCCGTTCAAACAATCAATGATCTCATTTTTGCTTGTCCCCCACCTGATTCGATCAACGTGCTGGGGACTGAGCTTGTTCGTAAAATTTAGGAGGGCTTCATGGCCACTATTCTTCCTGATGTATCACGTACCTTCTCGGAATACTTGCTGATACCCAGATTGACCAGAAAAAGACAAACAGCAGCAAGCGTTGATCTATCCACACCCTTGTCCAGGAGAACCAAAGGAGAAGGAGCGAGGTTCAACATGAATATCCCGATAGTATCAGCCTGCATGCAAGCAGTATCAGGGGGTGATTTGTCCATCGCATTAGCGCGACAGGGTGGTCTTGCCTTTGTCTTCTGCTCTCAACCGATACAGTCTCAGGTAGAGATGGTTTATCAGGTGAAAACGCACAAGGCCGGGTTTGTCACCAGTGATTCAAATGTCACACCGGAAACCAGCTTAGCAGCACTAATCGAGTTAATGAAACAAACCGGGCACTCCACTATTGCTGTCACCGAGGATGGCTCTGCGACGGGTATGTTTCTTGGCCTTATTACTGACAACGACTTCTGGGAATTCGAAGATGATCTGTCCGGGGCTGTTAAGGACTACATGACAGCACTGGAAAATGTTATCTACGGAATTGAAGGTCTCAGCCTTAAGAGCGCAAATCAGCTGTTGCACAAGAGCAAAAAAGAATGTCTCCCGATTCTCGATGATGCAGGCCGACTCAACTCACTTGTTTTCAAGAAAGACTATGTTGATCACAGAAGACATCCCATGGAGCTACTAGATGATACCAAACGATTATGTGTAGGTGCAGCAGTCAACACTCACGATTACAAAGATCGGGCACCTGCGCTTGTTGAAGCTGGTGCCGATGCCCTCTGTTTCGATTCATCTGACGGTTTTACTGAGTACCAAAAAGAGGGTATCGACTGGATACGAGATAACTTCGGGAACGATATTATTATTGGCGGTGGAAATATAGTTTCTGCGGAAGGCTTTGATTATCTGGTAAAGGACGGCAATGTCGATTTTGTCAAGGTTGGCATGGGGGGCGGATCGATTTGTATCACCCGAGAGCAAAAGGGCGTTGGCCGTGGACAGGCATCTGCCCTACTGGATGTTGTGGCACGTCGGGATGAATACTTTGAAGAAACCGGAATATACATTCCTGTGTGTTCCGACGGTGGACTGGCGAATGACACCCAGATAGTAGTAGCCCTGTCTATGGGAGCTGATTTTGTAATGATGGGGCGATACTTTGCCATGACCGAAGAAAGCCCCACACCCCGAACTTCCATCAACGGACAGATCTACAAGCCTTATTGGGGTGAGGGGACGACACGGGCACAGAACTGGCAGAGATATGATGATGCCATGTCAAGTCGGGTGATGATGTTTGAAGAAGGTGTTGATGCCTACGTACCGTTGGTAGGTTCTCTTGCGAATGTAATGGCTACGACTCTTTATAAACTAAAAAGCACCATGGTAAACGTGGGTGCAGATTCGTTGGCGGACTTCAAGAAAAATGCCATTCTCACTCTGGTCTCTGAGCAGTCAGTGGTAGAGGCTGGAACCAGTACTGTATTTCAGTTCAGTTCCAATCGGGAACTTGAAGGTAAGAGCTGGGGCAACCGTGATTAGTGTAACGGGGTGAAGACAGTACCAATACCTGACGTATCACCGTGCGCACAGTTCGTTTATAATGCGCAGCCTGAATGGAAGTGAGAAAGGAAGTAATACGTGAAAAAAATAAAGCTGCCAACGATTGCTGGTTTGTTAATGATTCAAGCGCTGACTTCTTATGCACTGAGCCCTGTGGAAGAAGCAATATTAGAGAGAATAAGACCTGTCGGTGACGTTTGTGTAGAAGGTGAGAACTGCACAGAATCAGCAGCGTCAGAGACAGTGACAGATGATAGCAGCGCTATCGATGTTGTGGACAACTATAACAAGACCTGTGCAACATGCCATGCTGCAGGTCTGGCAGGTGCACCCAAACTTGGTTCCAGTGACGACTGGACCTCTCGGATTGCCAAAGGTAAAGACGCACTGTACCAGAGCACAATCAATGGATTACCTCCAGCGATGCCTGCCAAAGGCATGTGTTTCTCCTGTTCAGATGATGACCTGAAAG
>JASJXV010000072.1 GCA_030123805.1 Gammaproteobacteria bacterium | reverse complement strand
GACAGTTGATGGATGATGGATTTAGCACCGCATGGATAAACGCAGTTCACCACGCTCTGCAATATCGCTTGATGCTTTAGTGCACCCGGCACGGGGGCGTTCGTGGCTGTGCTCAATAAAGGATTTTTGTACTGGCGGTATGCTGCTGACTGAGCAGGAATCCACTCGGGTGCGACGCACAGCCCCGGTTGGTGTGCCGGGTGAAAAAGTCGGCATTCACTTCAGTTTACCCACCGCTCAAGGAGAAGAGCACATTCGGCTTGAAGGTAGAATTGTGCGGGTAGAGCAGGAGGGTTTGGGGATCAGTTTCAGCGAGGGAATTGATGCGGATGTGATGACCCAACTGCTGGAATATTCCAAACAGTCACCGCTGGCCAGATCGGCAAGGAAAGCAGGACCCGCCAAAGCGGCGCCGGCAAGAAAAAAACCTGGCGTTTCACAAGAAAAGCTCACGGAGGAAAAGACTGCTGTTAAAAGCAGGACCCCGGCTAGTCAAACTGACCCCGGGATAACACGACGGAATGGTCGAGTCAGTCCGGATCTCACTGATTCATCAGCCCAATCGGGTCGCGGTAACCTGGATTTGAACGGTATTCCGATGTTCCCGTCCAAGAAGCGTTCAGAGGCCGAAGCCAGTTCGCGCCCTGTAAGCAAGACCCGCCAAAGCCAGAACTCAGAGAAGCCGACTGCCGCCAAAGCAATTGAACCGGCAGGGGATATTAGTGTCGCGGATGCGCAACACATTATTGCAGAATGCAGGAAACGCACCGTCAAGATACTGGCTGAAACAAATTCCGTATTTTTCAGTTACATGGATAAAGAATTATTACGTTTGGCGGGCGCCGCCTCCAATAATGCGTTGCAAAGTGAATATTTTGCAGCCATGGCCACTCTGGTAAAACACAAACAACAAATTGATCAGAAAATTACCCGTGAGGTACTCGATCAGATTGACAATCCGAGGGCAGTGGACGATGTGTTGTCAAAAAAACAGGTTCTGGAATCGGAGCGTCGTCAGGAACACGAGTCCCGAAGGATCAGAATATCCCTGGTGAATGCGGATGAATTTGAGGACTGGCTGTCTGTCGCAAACATCATATCGCATTCGGAAACATACTTTGAGAGATATCTGGTAGCAATTCAAAGCCGGTTAGGCATGTTGGTGGATTCCTGGGCACATAATGAGGTAAATCCGTTCTGCCCTGAGGTCCTGACACGGGCTTTTGATGATGCTTTTCGGCACATTGGCTTCACCAAGGAAGTGCGTGAGAAGATATATATTGCCTATGAGACGGAAGCAGTTCCATTATTCAGGCACTACTATATCTCGATCACCAAACTACTCGAAGACAGTGGACTGTTTCCGGACCTGGATGAACACTATTTCACAGCAGGGCCGATCAAAATACCTGACGTGACCAGTCAAGCAGAAACTCAGCAAACCCCGGAAGCAGAAGATTTCGAGGAGGAAGCTGAACCAGAGCAGTACCTTTTGGATGATGAATTGGCAGGCCCAAGACAACCGGTACGGCGACACCCCCACCCGGGCTTTCAACCACTGCGAGATGCACGTCGAGGTGAGCGACGCAGTACCGTGGGAGACATGGGATCAGTGCTGCGAAATTTATACAGCACTGTACGCACGCTCATCCATCCTGAGGATCGCTTTGATAGTGCTTCAGAGGAAGACCAGTTCACACTGGAAGAGGTCCAGAAGGTACTGGCTGAGTTACAAAGTTTATCTAAAGTTGGCACCAATAGGCTTCCGATCCGGGAACAGATCCATCTGCGGATGGAACAACAAGGTTCATCGGGTCACTTGTCGCCCATGGATAGTCAAAATCTCGAAGTGGTAGAAAACCTGGTCGCGGATATTAAACAGGATTCGCTGGTATCTAACAGTGCCAAGAATTGGATTCGGCAACTTGAAATAACTCTGGGCCGGGTAGCGACAGAAAACCCTGATTTCCTGGATGTGGACCATCCGCATGCTGCTGTTGAAGTCATTAATCAGTTAGCGCTGCTGGGTGCCAGTGGGTCCGGCTCTATTAGACGAAATGTCGACAATGTTGTTCAGCGTATCGTAGAAAATTACGATGGTCGAGCGGATACTTTCGGTGCAGCCATCAAGGATCTGGCGCCTCTGGTCGAACGCCAGGCTCGTGCCTTTAAGGGGAATGTGCGAAGAGCAGCGACTGTCAGCGAAGGCCAACAGACTCTGATCAACTCTCAGCGGGCCGTAATAGAAGAGCTGGATCGACGCTTCAGTGGACGCGAGGTCCCTGAAATATTACTGAAATTATTGATGCCGGGCTGGCGAAATCTGCTGGTAAATACACATCTACGACAAGGAGAGAAGAGCGCCGACTGGCGACGCAATCTTCACGTCCTGGAGCAATTATTTTTGCATCTGGATAAGAACGCCGATCCGACTCAATCCCAGGCCTACATGGAACCAGAGTTATTACTACAACAGATCGAAGCCGGTTTGAATGCAATAGCCTATGAACCGGGGCAAAGGGCTCCCCTGATGAGCGCTTTGAAAGAAATCTTGGCAGAAGGGGCAGATATTAGCGGAATCAAGCGGATAGGTATGCCAAAAGAGGGGATGGCGGATTCACTGGGACTGGGTGGAATCAAGGAAAAAGAGAAAAGTAGAGCTGAAATCCGTCGTCAATACGAGTCCGATCCGGAATGGGCAACCTGGTATGACCGGACCACGAATCTGTTTGTAGGAGAGTGGTTGGAATTTGTCAGTAAATCACGGGACGCAGAAGTTGCTATTGTTGCCTGGGTAAGTGATCAACGAGACAAATTTGTATTCGTAAATCGAAGGGGAGTTCAGATCCACGAGCGGTCAGTAGAAGAACTGACATCAATGCTCTTGTTAGGTAGAGCTCGCATCATTGCAGAGTCGGATATTCCCCTGACAGATCGTGCTTCCCGTCGCATGCTGCAAAATATGCACAATCAATTAACGCATCGGGCAACGCATGATGAGTTGACCGGGCTGGCCAATCGCAAAGAGTTCGAACTGCAGGTCGATCGGTCGTTGAAACAGGTGAAAAAGGCAGGTGGAACAGACCTGGTCGCCTGTCTGAATCTGGACCAATTCAAAGTTATTAATAATATCAGTGGGCACGATGCCGGAGACAGAGTGCTGGAAAGCATAGCCGAATTGCTCACCGCTAACGTCACGGATGATTCCTGTTTACTGGCCCGTTTGGGGGGAGATGAATTTGGTATCCTGCTGGCGGGTTTTACTGAAACAAAGACCATGGCACTACTTGAGAATGTCCTGGATGAAATCAGAGCGTTTCGATTTGAGCTGGGAGGTGCCCAGTATTCCCTCACAACCAGTATTGGTTGTGTGGTGGTGGATGATCAAACCGACAGTGTACTGCACATCATGCGAGCTGCAGACTCGGCGTGCTCGGCGGCTAAGGATGCGGGGCGGGACAGGATTCAACTGTTTGAACAGGGCGATGACGATCTGGTTCGTCGGACAGATATCATGGCGTTTGTGGCACAGATTGACCAGGCACTGGAGAATGACAGATTCATTCTGAATTGCCAGAAGATAGCACCCATCGATGAAACTGAGGGTGCGTTACCACACTATGAGATTCTTCTCACCGTACTGAACGCTAAAGGTGAGGCTCTGCCGCCCCAGGATTTCATCGTTGCAGCCGAAACATACAACCGAATGGGCGCCATCGATCGCTGGGTAATTAAAAATTCATTTAAGTGGATAGCCGATAATCTTGATCAATTGGATAACCTGGATGCATTTTCCATCAACATATCCGGCAATTCGCTCAATGATGATGACTTTATGGATTTTGTACTGGAACAGTTCAATGCTACCGGTCTGCCAACGTCAAAGATCTGTTTTGAAATTACCGAAACTGCCGC
Organism: Gammaproteobacteria bacterium; assembly: GCA_030123805.1. Taxonomy (GTDB): domain Bacteria; phylum Pseudomonadota; class Gammaproteobacteria; order Pseudomonadales; family Azotimanducaceae; genus JASJXV01. Next base: position 12,858 of record JASJXV010000072.1, on the reverse strand, counting down.
GGTCAACAGTCTGGATGGCACCATAGAGTTTATGCAGAAAATGAAAGTAATTGGATGTGAATTTTCACTGGATGATTTCGGAACCGGTTTATCATCCTACTCCTATTTACGCAACCTGCCGGTCGACTATTTGAAGATAGACGGCATATTTGTCAAGGATATCGTTGCCAGCGACAACGATTATGCAGTGGTTAAGTCCATCAATGAAATCGGTCACTTCATGGGTATGAAGACTATTGCCGAGTTTGTTGAAAACGATGAAATTCTGGAGCTTTTGCGTGAGCTTGGCGTTGACTATGCACAAGGATATGGCATTGGCAAGAAGATCCCGTTAGATCAGCTGCTCTGACGAAAAATCCGCTACCGCGGTAACTCCTGGATCGTCTCGATTAGCTCACCAAGGATATCCACTATCTGGTCTGCTTCCTCATCCGAGATAATCAAAGGAGGCAACAGCCTGATGACCCTTTCGCTGGCGACATTAATGAGTAAGCCCTTTTCCAGTGCTTGTTGAGGCAATTGCGGACAGGGTTCATCCAGTTCAATACCCATCATCAGTCCCTTGCCCCTGATCGCTTTGACACGCTGGCATCCTCCCAACCTGGCCGCGAATGCGGTTTGCATTCGATCACCAACAATTGCCGCTCTTTTTGCCAGATCCTGTTCCTGGATGATTCTGACAACCGTTAATCCCACGGCACAGGCCAGAGGATTACCGCCAAAGGTTGAACCATGATTGCCGGGCTGAAATACATCAGCCGCCCTGCCTTGCGCCAGGCAAACTCCGATTGGAAACCCATTGGCAAGACCCTTTGCCATGGTTAGCAGATCCGGGACTATGCCGCTTTCCTGGCAGGCAAAATAGTGGCCGGTTCGACCATTGCCTGTCTGCACTTCATCGAGGATTAAAAACCAGTCATGTGCGTCGCAGATGGACCTCAGCCGGGTGAGGTAGTCACTATCGGGTACCCGGATGCCGCCCTCACCCTGAATCGGTTCTACCAGGATGGCCACAATATTGGCGTTGTTATCCGCAATCTTGGTGATAGCCTCGATATCGTTGAATGGTGCCCGGACAAAACCATTCACCAGTGGTTCAAATCCTGCTTGAACTTTTCTGCTCCCGGATGCCGTCAGGGTTGCCAGAGTCCTCCCGTGAAAAGATCCATCAGTAACAATAATCGTAGGATTGGCGATACCTTTTTTGTTCGCGTAGAGACGACTGATTTTTATCGCTGCTTCATTGGCTTCTGCACCCGAATTGGCAAAGAAAGCCTTATCCATGCCAGCCAGTCGAACCAGTTCTGCCGCCAGTTGTTCCTGGTGAGGGATACGGTACAGATTGGATGTGTGGAGTAATGTGGCTGCCTGTGAAGCAATAGTGTCGGCGACCTCGGGATGTGCATGTCCCAGAACGCATACGCCGATCCCGGCTATCGCATCCAGATATCTGTTGCCGTCCGTATCCACAAGCCAGGCGCCTTCGCCGCTGACAAAGCTGACATCAAGGCGTGCATAGGTGTTCATAATTGCATTGGCGTTCATGTTGCCATCCTCTCGAGCAGATTCCTCATAGAAGGAAGATCTGCCTGGGAAAAACAGTGAATGATAAGTAACCTTTGGCTTGGATTCCACTATTTATTGGCATGATTTCTCTTACACTCGTGTCACCGGCGGGAGTGAGGTATCTCCTTTCAGGACACGCTGTAAACCCATCCCTGGGCACTCTGCGTCGGAGTGCCGCGCGCACCACGGCATCCTGCCTCCGACGGTCCAGAAAGGAGACACCTCGCCCCTTGGCAATACACTTCAAATAAGACGGTAGAAGAAGTCGTATTGATCAAAGACACATACTTGATGCCAAGAGTTGTGTCGGATATTTACTCCTGGGACCGTCGGAGGCAGGACGCCGTGGTGCGGCACGCCGACGCAGAGCGCCCAGGGATGGGTTTACAGCGCGTCCCAGGAGTAAATATCCGCCACAGCTCTCGCCATACAACTCCGCATGATCCGCCACAGCTCGCCATACAACTCCGCATGATCCGCCATGACTGGATTACTAAATCCTTTTACGGGATACTCGTACTCACCTGAGGTCACCGTTACACGCAATGACACCTATCGATTTAGCCATACTTATCAGCCGTGTTGAGTCCGTCTGCCAGGAGATGGGTGTGGTGCTGCGACGTGCGGCATTTTCACCCAATATCAAAGATCGACTCGATTTCTCTTGTGCGTTGTTCAATGACCAGGGGGAATTGTTTGCGCAGGCAGCTCATATCCCGGTGCACCTTGGCAGCATGGCCTACGCTATGGCTGATATCGTTGACAGGCACGACTGGGAACCGGGGGACATGCTGGTTGTCAATGACCCTTACCTGGGCGGAACCCACCTTCCGGACGTAACGCTGGTTTCACCGCTATTCGTCGCCGGAACACTTCTGGCATTTGTTTGCAATCGTGCTCACCACGCCAATATCGGCGCGAGCACACCGGGATCTATGCCCTTATCAACAACGCTTGCGGAAGAGGGACTGATCATTCCACCGACATTTCTGGTGAAAAGAGGACAACAAGTGCCAGCGGTAATCGCAACATTACGTGACCTGGATAGTGGGTGCGGTCACGTGTTTGGCGATTTTTCCGCGCAGATGAGCGCCAATAGAATCGGCATTTTGAGATTAACTCAGCTGATTGAAAATACCGGTGTGAAAAACTTTCTGCGTGGCGTGGATGAGATTAATGCCTATGGGGATCGGCTGTTTCGGAATACACTGGCACGAATTCCTCCCGGAATCTATGCATTTACCGATCTGATGGATGATGACGGCTGTGCTACCAGGGATATACCTATAACGGTGAAAGTTACCGTTACAGATGAGTTTATTGACGTGGATTTCACAGGTACTGCCGATCAAGTTGAAGGCAATATCAACTGCCCGATATCGGTTGCAGCCGCTGCTGTGTTTTATGTGTTCAGGTGTTTGCTGCCACCCCAGACACCCGCTTGTGCCGGAACATTCAAACGCATTCGTTTGTCAGCACCCCGCAGATGTCTGGTTAATGCCGAACGACCAGCCGCAGTGGCGGCGGGCAATGTCGAAACATCCATGCGGATCGTTGATGTTGTCCTTGGCGCTCTGGCAAAGGTGCTGCCTGACATTATCCCGGCGGCTGCACAGGGCACCATGAACAATGTTGCCATGGGAAGCAGATCCAGGTCGCATTCCTGGGACTATTACGAGACGATTGCCGGTGGCATGGGGGGTAGTTCGGCAAGGCATGGCCTCACAGGTGTGCAATCGCATATGACCAACACCCTGAATACGCCGATCGAAAGCCTCGAGATGCATTATCCAGTCAGGATAAACAGATATCTTATTAACAGAGGATCTGGTGGCGACGGACTGAATCCCGGCGGCGATGGATTAATTCGCGAGTATGAATTCCTGGCGCCCACAGAGATAACCTTGTTGAGCGAAAGAAGAAGACACCCTCCCTGGGGTTTAAATGGCGGTCGCGATGGAATGCGCGGTGAGAACCGATTTAACGGTGAGGTAATTGCAGGGAAATGTCATTTTAGAGCAGCGGCTGGAGACACCCTGGTGATATTTACGCCGGGTGGCGGCGGTTGGGGGAACCCTGCGGACCGGGAGGGCCGAGTGAAAAAAATACAGGATATTGGCGAGCTAAATAGTTAGTTCCTGTGCGGGACCCACGGAATTTAATAAATAACCACCAGAACTTGAACCCGGTGGTTATGTAAATCAAGCACCTGGCAAGGAACTAACTCCTGCGATCTTTGAATCCGGACGAGAACTGGTTAAAATAAGCGCAATACCATTTACCAAGAGCGCACTATGGATATTCTGGAGACGATAAAAGAGCAGATTGAGCAAAATACCATCATCATCTACATGAAGGGTTCGCCCGAGCAGCCGCAGTGTGGATTCTCTGCTCAATCCACACAGATGTTAATGGCATGCGGTGAGAGATTTGCGTACATCGATATTCTCGCCAACCCGGAAATTCGGACCACTCTGCCGAAGTATTCCGACTGGCCAACGTTCCCGCAGTTATTTGTCGAAGGTGAACTGATCGGTGGTTGCGATATTTTGACCGAGATGTATGAGAATGGCGAGTTGCAGACACTGGTCAGCGAGGCATCTCAGCGAGCGACTAGTCCAGCCGATTAGAACGCCACACCCAGCCAGATGTGATACCGCGCAATCTAAACGAGAATGATTTGTATTTAGATTTGCATCAGGTTACTATGCAGCTACACCCTAAATTATTAAAGCTTACGATAGAAGTCGTGGGGAGTTTACTATGCACAAAATATCCGGCATTTGCCTTGCATCTGTTGTTTTTCTATCCGTCTGGAGCACCGCGTCGGCATCGGCTGCTGTGTCTGAAATACCCGATCTGGCAGAGATGTGGTTGCTTATCCAGAAGCAGCAGCAAGCCATAGAGAACCTGGAACAAAAACTGCGCGAAACTGCTTCTCGGCAGCAGCAAACCGATGATCGACTCCAGTCCAATACTGCCAGTCTGATAGAGACCAGAAACCAGGTAACTGAAACCAGACAGCATCTCGAAATGGCTGCCGATGCGATAGATTCCATCGCCGTATCCGGTATTCAACAGACCAGCATCGGTGGCTATGGCGAGCTTCATTACAACAACCTGGATTCAGGAAATGAAATCGATCTGCATCGATTTATAATATTCCTCGGGCATGAGTTCTCTGACAATCTGCGATTTTTCTCAGAACTCGAGGTAGAACACAGTATTGCCGGAGAGGGTAAAGTTGGCGAGGTTGAACTGGAACAGGCGTATGTGCAGTGGGATTACTCCGCCGATCATAACGCCAAAGCGGGCCTGTTTATCGTTCCCGTGGGCATATTGAACGAGACCCATGAGCCTGACACCTTCTTTGGCGTGGAAAGAAATCCGGTTGAAAAGAATGTCATACCCGCGACCTGGTGGGAAGGCGGGTTAGCTCTGGGAGGTGAGTTACGCCCGGGCTGGAGTTACGATGTTGCTGTGCACTCCGGACTGAGCTTTGCGACTGACAATTCGAGTGCGAGCAAGCGAACCAGCGTGCGATCCGGTCGTCAGAAAGTGGGTAAGGCGCCCGCAGAGAGTCTGGCATATACAGCCAGAATCAGATATACAGGCACGCCGGGATTTAGCTGGGGACTGACAGCCCAGTACCAGGCTGATGTCACACAGAGTGATATCAACGGGGTGGGTGTGTCGGATATAGACGGTCTGTTGCTGGAAACAAATTTCGTCTATCAGCGAGGGGCATTAAAAATAAAAGGGCTGGTTGCGAAATGGTCATTTGACGATGCCATTAATAGTCTGAACAAGGGTGCAGATGAGCAGCAGGGTTGGTATTTGGAACCCTCTTACATGCTCACTCGTAAGCTGGGTATCTTCACCCGGTATTCCAGCTACGATCTGACGGCGGGTGCAGGCAGCGATAGTGAGCAGACACAGGTAAACATAGGATTGAACTACTGGCTTGATCCACGTTTTGTGATGAAGGTGGATTTTCAGCGACAGGACAATAATAGTGGCAGCGAAAATAACGGCTTCAGCCTGGGTATTGGCTACAGCTTCTAGCAGACTTGCATTGCTCTGCATGACCTGCGTTACGATTCCGGTCTTTGCAGAAAACTATGTCAGCAGAAGCGAATTTCTTGCTGCCGCTTTTAACAATCAGGAACCGGAGCAGAAGATGCTTTGGCTCGATTCTGAGAAGCGAAATACAATCGCGAATATTCTGGGTCACCCTTATCCTGGTCTGAGAATACGCTACTGGACTCTTAACAACAGACTGGCGTGGATTCTGGATGAGATTGGCAAGGAAAAACCCATTACGATTGGTGTCGTGGCTGAGGATGGTCGTGTAATGGGCGTTACGGTGCTTGAATTCAGGGAAACCCGGGGTGGTGAAGTGCGTTATGAATTTTTCACACGACAATTCCTCGGCGCAGGATTGCGGTCTGATTTGCGATTGGATCAAAACATTGATGGCATTACCGGTGCGACGCTGTCAGTAAGAGCCGTCATTGATGTAACAGAACTGGCGCTGTATTTAAGTGGATCCCTGACAGCACGCAATCAAATGGCGTCGGACCAACAAGGTGAGAGTCTGGATTGACAATGAAGAGCTCTACAGAAATAAAATTCTCGAGAATAAAAAATTTGCACCGGCGTCTCGGTATGCTGGTCGCACTCTTTCTTATATTGTTGACAGTAAGTGGAGTCCTCTTGAACCATACCGAAAACCTGGGATTGGCCCAACGGCCGGTAGCAGGGTTCATTGGATCTGCGCTATACAATTTGGACCAGGTGACCGAGGTTGAAGCCTGGCAGGTTAATGACCAATGGCTTTATGCCATGAATCACAAGCTCTATCTCGAAGCGATACCAGTCGACTATTGTGATGGATCTCTGGTCGGAGTCGTTGCGTTAGATCAGCGACTGATGGCACTTTGCGCCAGCGACCTACTCATCATCGACCAGAGTGGACAATTGGTTGAGCGGATTTCTGTTGGCGTCCCGTCGGGAGTGACTGGACTCGCGCAATCTGATGGCGCTCTGGTACTCCGGGTAAACAACGGGCTACGCCGGTTCGACCTTGATTCTCTTGAATCTTCCCCCTGGTCACAAGGCGATGCATCGATCGAGTGGAACAGTTCCCGGCCATTGCCTGATTACCTTCTGGATCAGCTGCAAATAAGTGTCCCCGAGATTAACATGGAGCGGCTGATCCTGGACATTCACAGCGGCAGAATACTCGGTAGTTGGCGACAATTCGCAATGGATCTGCTGGCTATTCTGATCCTTGTTCTGGCAGTGGGCGGCATGGTCATGTTGCACCTTGGAAAGGGCTAACACCATATGCAAAAAGTGGTTTTTATTTACTTGAAGGCTGCTAAAATAATCGCCTCACTCCGACGCTGAAAAACCGATCTGTTGTGTGCTGTCGGAGCAGAGATATACTCAGTCGCCTGGGAAGGCGAGAAGGCAATTAACAGAGGTGAGTATTATGGGGCTGAAAGGAAGTAAAACTGAACAAAATCTCAAAGATGCTTTTGCCGGAGAATCGCAAGCCAATAGACGTTACCTCTACTTTGCTGCTAAAGCAGATGTTGAAGGTTACAACGATGTTTCGGCTGTGTTCCGATCCACTGCTGAAGGAGAAACCGGCCATGCCCACGGGCATCTGGAGTACCTGGAAGAAACCGGAGATCCTGCAACTGGATTACCCATCGGACCAACCGCTGACAACTTGAAGGCCGCGGTTGCAGGTGAAACCCATGAATACACAGACATGTATCCCGGCATGGCTAAAGCCGCGCGGGAAGAGGGTTTCGATGAGATAGCCGATTGGATGGAAACACTGGCAAAAGCGGAGCGATCACACGCCAATCGTTTCCAGAAAGCACTGGACAACCTGGATAGCTGAGGTCCAGAGATCGAAAAACCCGCTGAACTGTCTCAGCAGTTTTTTTGTTCCGGGGTTGCGAATCCCAAATCGGGTAACGTAAGGACTTGTTATGGCCACAAGGGAAGGTAGTTTAGAAGCACCCATACGGCACCCATTGGGTCAGAATGACCCTGATTATTACAACCAGGAAAAATTGCAGGCAGAACTCGACCGGGTATTCAATATATGCCACGGTTGTCGACGCTGCTTCAATCTGTGCGCGGCGTTTCCCACACTGTTTGATGCGGTGGACCAGACCGATTCATTGGAACTGGATGAAGTAGACAAGGCAGTTTACGGCGAGGTGGTCGAAAACTGCTATATGTGTGACCTGTGTTTTCAGACCAAGTGTCCATATGTCCCGCCGCACGAGTGGAATATCGATTTTCCGCATCTTATGTTGAGAGCCAAGGCGATCAAATTTAATGCCGGGAAAAGCAAGTTCAGGGATCGGATTATCACATCGACTGATATGGTGGGATCGCTGGTTAGCAGGCCGGTTATTGCACCCACGGTTAACGCGGTAAACAGGATGGGTGTTGCACGCAAGTTGCTGGATAAGATTCTTGGTATTCATGCGGAAGCCAGATTGCCTGACTACCAGAGTAAAACCCTCGAGAAGCAGTTGGCGGGAAGGCAAGAGTTGGCGATCGAAATAAAGGCCACCCAATCTACCCGTGGCAAGGTGGCTATGTTTGCTACCTGTTATGGAAACTACAATTTGCCACATATGGGCCAGGATCTGATCCGTATTTTTGAACACAATGGCATACCCGTGCATATGATTGAAAATACACGGTGTTGCGGTATGCCCAAATATGAGCTGGGTGACTTCAAGAAGGTCGAGCGACTAAAGCAACATAATATACCCGTGATGGTGCAGTTGGTCGAAGACGGCTGGGATCTCTTGACTCTCATCCCTTCTTGTACGCTGATGTTCAAACAGGAATTGCCGCTAATGTTTCCGGATGACCCGGAAGTCGGAAAAGTCAGTGCTGCCATGTTCGATCCATTCGAATATCTGATGTTGCGGCATAAAGATGGACTGTTGCGAACAGACTTTAAGGAATCGTTGGGGAAAGTGGCTTATCATGCCGCATGCCATCAGCGAGTTCAGAACATTGGATCAAAGACCAGAGATGTGCTCCAGCTTATTCCGGAGACTGAAGTCGTAACCATTGAACGCTGCTCAGGTCACGACGGTACCTATACCATAAAATCAGAACGGCATGAAATCGCCATGAAGATCTGCCGCCCCGTGGTGAATAAAGTGAAGCAGTCTGACGCTGATTTTTATACCAGTGATTGCGCGATGGCCGGCCAGCATATAGAGAGCGGTTTAGCGGATGGTACCCAGGTTACGCATCCCCTGACTCTCTTAAAGCAGGCTTACGGAATCATTGCATGAAAAAGCTGGACAGAACGGATCTCTTTAGTCTTGAAGACTACGCCGGGAAACGATCTGATTTTCGCAAGCAAGTAATCGAGCATAAACAGAATCGTTGTATTTCACTGGGTGAGCACCTGCGGTTGTATTTTGAAGATCGGCTGACAATTCAGTATCAGATTCAGGAGATGTTACGGATTGAGAAGGTGTTTGAAGCTTCCGGGATCCAACAGGAACTGGAAGCCTACAACCCGCTTATTCCGGATGGTTGTAATCTGAAGGCGACCTTGATGATTGAATATGAAGATGTGGATGAACGGCGTCAGGCGTTGCAAGATCTGCTGGGCATTGAGCAGAAGGTTTGGATAAAAATAGCTGATCAGGCGCCGGTGTTCGCGATAGCAAATGAAGACCTGGAAAGATCGACGGATGAAAAAACCTCCGCCGTTCACTTTCTGCGCTTTGAATTTGATGCAAAGTCGATCTCTCTGGCCAGGTCAGGTGCAGCGATTACCATTGGCGCAAGTCATCCGGCGTATTCTGTGAGGATAGAACTTACAGAGGCTTCCAGGAACAGTCTGGTTGCCGATTTCGCTTAGTTCTCAGTACTGTCTTGCTTACTAATTGGCCAACCACCCAACTCTTTCCAGCGATTGACGATATAGCAGAAGAGCTCGGCGGTTTTGATGCAGTCATACAGTGCTGAATGGGCTTCGTTAGAGTCAAATTCAATTTGTGCAGCCTCACAGGCTCTGGATAGAACGGTTTGACCGAATGCCAATCCACAAAGTGTGGCCGTGTCAAACGACGAGAACGGATGAAATGGGTTGCGTTTAATCTCGCATCGCTCCACTGCGGCATTCATAAATCCCAGATCAAAGGAGGCGTTATGGGCGACCATCACCGCACGGTTGCATCCAGTCATGCGGACCTGTTGTCTTATGCCGCGCAAGGTTCCATCCAGAGCCTTGCTTTCCCTGACGGCTTTGCGGAGGGGACTGTGTATATCGATACCGGTAAACTCCAATGCGGCCGTTTCGATATTCGCCCCTTTAAAGGGCTCTATATTGAAAAAATAGCGGTTTTTCTGGACTAATTGACCATCCCCGTCTAAATCCAGGGTGATGGCGGCTATTTGCAGCAGGGCATCGGTTTGCGGATTAAAGCCACCCGTCTCCAGATCGACCACGACCGGCAGAAATCCTCGAAAACGTTCTGATATTGCTGTTTGCTTTTCACTCATAAGAGCCCGTGCGAAATAATGATGAATGGAATTTGTTTTGGTTTGCGCGACCTGAAGTTGATTCCCGGCATACCTGTCACTCGGGTACCACCTTAAAGGCAACCTGTTGACCGGCTTTTATCGGCACCAGTTCGTTTGCACCGAAACTAATCGTGTCAGGGACGTCCCAGGATTGTTTGACCAGCTTGATGGTATCGCTGTTCCTGGGCAGGCCATAAAAATCAGCACCAAAATGACTGGCGAAATTTTCCAACCTATCCAATTTGCCCAACCCTTCGAATACTTCAGCGTACAGCTCCAGGGCCGCGTGGGCCGTGTAGCAACCAGCAGCGCAGCCGCAACTGTTTTCCTTGGTGGAGCGGGGATGGGGAGCGGAATCTGTGCCCAGAAAATAGGCAGGATTACCCGATGTGGCGGCCTTAAGAAGTGCTTGTTGATGCTGTTTCCGTTTCAATATTGGCAGGCAGTAGTAGACAGGTCGCATGCCACCGGCGAGCATGTCATTGCGGTTATACATCAGATGATGGGCGGTAATAGTAGCCGCGACCTTGTCGAAAGTTGCTTCTATATACTGTACGGCTGTGGTTGTGGTGATATGTTCAAAAACGATTCTAAGGTCCGGAAATTGCCGCGTCAGCGGTATTAGATGTCGATCGATAAACACCGCTTCCCGGTCAAAGATATCAACATCGTCAGTGTTTACTTCGGCATGCAGAAGCAACGGTATTTCCTGTTTTTCCATCTCGGCAAACACCGGATAACTTGATTCAATGGATCGGATTCCGAACTCCGCATGGGTGGTTGTACCGGCCGGATACAGTTTGAACGCATGCACAAGTTCATCGTTGCTTGCCTGCCGAACGGCTTCAATACGGGTCTGCTCAGTCAGGTACAGAGTCATCAGTGGTTCAAACTGACTTGCCTCTGGTACTTCTCGCTTGATTCTCTCGTAATATGCTGCTGCATCCTGGACTGTCACGACAGGCGGCACCAGATTCGGCATTACAATGGCACGACCAAAATACCGGGCGATATCTCTAACGGTATGTGGCAGTGTTTCACCATCCCTTAAATGGACATGCCAGTCGTCGGGTCGGGTAATGGTGAGTGAATCAGAGCTGCTCATAGGTGCGGTTTTCCATGGTATTGGAGCAATTGTATCAAACGCTGAGAATTAAAGGGGACGGAATTAAAGGGGACAGAATTTTGGGGACAGTTTACTTAATTATCTGGAATTAAAATAATTCCAGATAATTAAGTAAACTGTCCCCAAAATTACCCAAAATTCTGATTTTCAAGGGCCAGAGAGGTAATATAGCGGGCTTTTATTTCCAGGTGCATTATCAAGGGGATTGAACCATGGCAGATGCCAACAAGATTGTACTTGCCTATTCCGGAGGTCTTGATACTTCCGCAATACTGAAGTGGTTGCAGGAAACATACAGTGCAGAGGTGGTGACATTTACGGCGGATCTCGGTCAGGGGGACGATCTTGAACCCGCGCGAGCCAAAGCAGAAGCGCTGGGCGTCAAGGAGATCTACATAGAGGATCTGCGGGAAGAATTCGTTCGAGATTTTGTGTTTCCCATGTTCAGGGCGAATACCATCTATGAGGGCGAATATCTGCTGGGGACAGCCATCGCACGTCCGTTGATCGTCAAGAAATTGATTGAGATTGCAGCCAAGACGGGATCAGATGCGATAGCGCATGGTGCTACCGGCAAGGGCAATGACCAGGTAAGGTTTGAACTGGGCGCCTATGCCCTGAATCCGGACATCAAGGTCATAGCCCCGTGGCGTGAGTGGGATCTTAATTCCAGAGAAGCGCTACTGGCATTCTGCGAGCAACACAAAATACCCGTTGACTATAAGCGCCAGGGACAGAAATCGCCCTACTCAATGGATGCAAATCTGCTGCATATTTCCTATGAAGGCGACATTCTTGAAGATCCCGCAATTGAACCCGAAGACGATATGTGGTTATGGAGCTGTGCACCTGAGGCAGCACCTGATGAGCCATCCTATCTAGAGCTCGCCTTCAAAGCGGGTGATGTGGTGGCGATTAATGGCCAGGCGATGTCGGCTGCTGAGATTCTTACCTACCTGAATAAGACTGGCGGTGAAAATGGCATCGGACGCGTGGATATTGTCGAAAATCGATATGTTGGCATGAAAGCCCGCGGTTGTTATGAGACCCCGGGCGGCACAATTTTACTCAAAGCGCATCGAGCGGTAGAGTCCCTTACGCTGGATCGCGAACTGGCCCATCTCAAGGACGAATTGATGCCACGCTATGCAAGCCTCATCTACAATGGTTATTGGTGGTCACCGGAGAGGAAAGCATTACAGGCCTTAATCGATGAGTCGCAAACATTCGTCAATGGCCTGGTTCGACTAAAACTTTACAAAGGCAATGTAACAGTTGTTGGTCGAGAATCAGCAGATTCAAGCCTGTACGATGGCAACATTGCGACCTTTGAAGACGATGCCGGCGCTTATGATCAGACCGATGCAGCCGGTTTCATCAAGCTGAACGCGCTGCGACTCAAAATTGCCGCTAAAAAAGGCCGCAAGTTCTAAAAAAGGGGACAATAAAAAAGGGGACGGAGGGATTATTTTTTAACCAATAAAAAAAAGTGGATAATTTAATGCCTCCGTCCCTACTGCTGAATTTAATGCCTCCGTCCCTACTGCTGTCCCACAATATTCGGTGCATTGCTTGTA
>JASJXV010000186.1 GCA_030123805.1 Gammaproteobacteria bacterium | reverse complement strand
GACCCCTAATTGTGGATACATACGGCTACATACTGACACGGCAATGGCTGGAAACGGATCATGGCATGGATTTAGTCTATTGGAGCCAGACTGCCAGTGGTCCAGCACGGATTCTCATATCCAATCAGGAAACAGTCTTTTTCCTGTCCCAACTGGAACTTGCACCTGCACTCAAGGTTTTATCAAGGCTGGGTGGCTGGCGTCATAGTAGTATAGAACTTCAGACCTTCTCCCATCAGCCGGTGGAAGCAATCTATTTCAAATCACAGCGTCGGCTGGTCGAAGCCAGAAGACTGCTGGAACAACACGGTATTGGGCCTCTGGAGGCTGACGTGCGTCCCACAGACAGATATCTGATGGAACGTTTTATCACCGGTCCCATTCGTCTGTCCGGTTCATCTTGTCAGAAATCGGGCTATCAGCAATTTAAGAATCCGGTTATGAAACCTGCGGAATTCAAACCGTGCCTAAAAGCTGTCTCTTTGGATATTGAGACCTCATTTTCAGAAAACATACTTTATTCGATCGCTTTGCAGACGGCAGATGTGTCTAAAGTGTTCATGGTTGGCGAGGGAGACAGTGAACTCGAGTTTCTAGAGTATGGAGCAGACGAAAGGTCAGTGATTAATCGATTTCTGAGCTGGATAGAGGAACAGGATCCGGATCTCATACTGGGCTGGAGTGTGGTGAATTTTGACCTTGATTTTCTTCAAAAACGCTGCGACCTGCTGAAAATTCCATTTTGCCTGGGCAGGGACCAACAAACCATTATCTGGCGTAAAGGAGGTAGCAGTGGAAATCGTCTGTATGCGCTGGTTCCGGGAAGGATTGTTCTGGATGGCATTGAACTGTTGCGAACCGCCTCCTATCGATTTGAGAGTTTCTCTCTGGAAAATGTGTCCCGAGAGCTTTTGGGGCGGGGTAAGCTCATTGAGGATGTAGACGCAAGGGCGGCTGAAATAGAGACGCTGTTTCGGGAAAACAAAGACGACCTGGCCCGATACAATCTTGAAGATTGTAAGTTGGTTATGGACATCTTCGAGAAGACTGACCTCATCAATTTTGCTATTGAGCGAAGCAGGTTAACAGGCCTGGATATTGATCGTCCCGGTGGGTCAGTTGCGGCGTTTGATTACCTGTATCTTCCCAGGCTGCATCGAAATGGTTATGTAGCCCCGCGTGTTGCCGCTGATGCGGCCAGTGTGGGAAGTCCCGGAGGATATGTGCTGAATTCCAGGCCCGGACTATATAATAATGTGATCGTGCTGGATTTTAAGAGTCTGTATCCCAGCATTATAAGAACTTTCAAAGTTGATCCCATGGCAATGAGTGAGGCGGAGAAAGTCGAGTCTGGCCAAACCATACCCGGATTCAGAGGTGCTGCATTCTCCCGAAAGAAGTCACTTCTTCCGGCGATTATCGAAGAGCTTTGGTCTGCCCGAGATGCAGCAAAGAAGCAGGGAAATGGTGCCTTGTCTCAGGCGATCAAGATCATTATGAATTCTTTTTATGGAGTACTTGGCACCCCCGGGTGCAGGTTCTACGATCCCCGATTGGTTAGCTCAATTACCTTGAGGGGGCACGAGATACTGCAAAAAACTCGGGATTTGATAGAAGAAGAGGGATTTAGCGTCATTTATGGAGATACAGATTCCGTTTTTGTTTGGCTCAGAAACATAAGTGCAGAGCAGGAAGCTGATGTAATAGGCAGGACTCTGGTATCGAAGCTGAACCGTTGGTGGGGGAATTTTTTGCGCGAGACTTACGATCTTGAAAGTTGCCTGGAACTTGAGTATGAAATCCATTTCGTTAAATTCTTTATGCCAACCGTAAGAGGTTCTGAAGAAGGGAGCAAGAAGAGATATGCAGGACTCGTGAAAACAGGTTCTTCCGATGCAGGTGATAACAAGTATGAAATGGTCTTCAAGGGTCTTGAAACTGTGCGTAGCGATTGGAGCCCACTCGCAAAAAAATTTCAACGATCGCTCTATAAGAAGGTATTTTTAGATGAACCCTATGTTGAGTTCATTCGATCGACTGTTGAGTCAGTACTGACTGGGGAAAGGGATGCTGATCTGGTATTGAAGAAGCGTTTAAGAAGGCGTTTGAAGGACTATCAAAAAAATGTACCACCACATGTGCAAGCCGCTCGAAAAGCAGAAAGTACCAGGTCTCAAAAGGGGCTGGGTAGCTTGTACACCAATGGTGGTTGGATTGAGTATGTGATGACCATTAATGGTCCTGAACCCAAACAGTATCTCCAGTCCGCCATCAACTATGATTTTTACGTCGATAAGCAACTTGTGCCTATAGCAGACTCTATCCTGGTTTTTCATTCCACATCGATGAAAAAGCTGCTGGATAAACAGTTGGGTCTGTTTTGAGCTACATTTCGGTACTTCTACCCCCGTCGCCCGTCGAGCAATCGAATTGATCGCCAGTCTCATTCTGTGATGAGGCTTCTCTGGCTTTCCGGGTCCATCCGAGCACCGAATTTTGAAACCAAGCTTGCGGCAGATTTGTTTGCCAGAATAGCTGCGTCAATGAAGGAATAGCCATGTGTGATCCCGTAAAGGAAGGCACCGGCAAACATGTCTCCGGCCCCATTTGTATCGATCGCCTGGACCGGCTGGGGAGCAACCATGCTAAGTTTTTTACCGTCGTAGATTAGCGAACCATCACCGCCCAAGGTGATAGCGAATGCAGCAGCCTCTTTCTTTAGCGATTCTGCCGCTGCTTCGACATCAGTTGCAGCAGTCCATATAAGAGCTTCTTCCTTATTACAGAACAACAGGTCTACCTGTCCATCGATTATCTCGTCAAAAGCATCCTTAAAGTTATCGACCATTGCCGGATCAGATAGCGTAAGAGATACTTTGACACCTGCCTGCCGCGCTATTTTTCTGGCCTCGACCGCAGCTTCCTTGCCCGTGTTTGAGCTGACCAGATAACCTTCTATATAGAGGTAGTCCGATAAGGCAAGTGCTTCTGCATCGAGCTCAGCCACGGAAAGATCTTGCGTAATACCGAGAAAGGTAGTCATGGTACGTTCTGCATCTGGAGTGACCATGACCAGACATTGACCGGTAATACCATCATGTTTTTGCGAACCAAGTTTGGTGACGACGCCGACTTTGTGCAGATCATTCATGTAAAAACGGCCAATCTCGTCATCAGCAACTTTGCAAGAATAGAAAACCTTACCTCCAAACTGGGCAAGAGCTACCATTGTGTTTGCCGCTGAACCCCCGCCCGTGTGCTTCTTTGCGCTGTACCGACGATCAAGGTGGTGGCTTATGTGGAGTTTGGTCTGCTCATCAATGAGTGTCATCAATCCCTTGTCAATGGAAAAGTCAGCGAGGAAGGACTCCTCAACTTCGTATTCTGTATCAACAAGTGCGTTACCAACGCCATAGACATGATAGTTTTTCATTGCAAAAGGTACCGATAAAATATAGGCGCAGTTATAGGGTGACTTGCTTTTGATTTGGCAGCTCGTTTAAATCTGTTTGAATACGGTTTCGGCCGCACGTAAGGTAGCTTCGATCTCTCCTTCTTCATGGGCTGAAGATACGAAAGCTGTCTCAAACGGGGAGGGCGCAAAGTTAACTCCATGACTCAGCATACCATGAAAGAAATTTCGGAACCTTTGTGAATCACACTGCATCACCTGATCAAAACTGGAGATATTGTCTTCCGTGCTGAAGAACATTCCGAACATTCCCCCTACTTGATTTGTTGTAAATGGTATTCCTGAAGATTTTGCCAGCTCCTCAAGACCATTAGTAAGATTAACAGCTGTTTGATTCAGCCGATCATAAAAACCATTCAGGGCTATCTCATCTAATGTAGCTAAACCAGCCGTCATGGTGATGGGATTTCCTGACAAGGTTCCCGCCTGATAAACACCACCAAGTGGTGCCAGTAGGCGCATTATTTCTTTTTTGCCGCCGAAAGCGCCCACGGGCATTCCACCACCAATTACCTTACCGAGAGTTGTGAGATCTGGAATTACTCCGTAGAGAGATTGAGCGCCGCCCAATGCTACTCTGAAACCGGTCATGACTTCATCAAAGATCAAAACGCTACCATGCTCGGTACACAGCTCTCTGAGCCCTTCCAAAAAACCTGCTGCCGGGGGAATACAATTCATATTTCCTGCGACCGGTTCGACGATAACAAGAGCGATATCCGATCCTTGCAATCTAAATATATCCCGCACCTGATCAAGATCGTTATAACTCAGGGTCAGAGTGTGTTGTGCCAGGGCTGCCGGGACACCCAACGAATCAGGCTCGCCCAGAGTCAGTGCGCCGGATCCTGCTTTAACCAGCAGCGAGTCTGAGTGGCCATGGTAACAGCCTTCGAATTTGACGATTTTGTCGCGTCCGGTAAAACCACGAGCCAGCCTGATTGCGCTCATGGTTGCCTCAGTACCGGAGCTGACCATCCTTACCAATTCGATAGATGGCATCAGTTCGCAGATTCGATTAGCCATCTGATTCTCAATTTCTGTCGGTGCACCGAAGCCGAGGCCGTCATTAATCCGATCATGCAGAGCGGCAATAATATTCGGATGAGCGTGGCCAAGAATCATTGGTCCCCAGGAACCCACGTAGTCAATATAGCGCCGGCCGTCTTCATCGGTAAGGTATGCCCCGAGTGCCTTTTTAATAAACACAGGATTGCCTCCGACGTTTTTGAATGCTCTCACGGGTGAATTAACACCACCTGGCATGTGGACATTTGCTTCAGTGAAGAGAGTTTCTGATCGTGTCATGGAGCACCAAATTATTTGTAAAATGTTAGAGCTGGATTCTATGTTTTCCATCCTATAATTGATACTCCGACTCAATATCCTGCCTCGTCAACACTCCCGCTACTGATTCCATGTGGTGAGTATCTCTATGCACATAGAGGGCATCGGCTCTATCCTGATTTAATTTCACCAACGCCTCAGCTAGTGTTGCCTGAAGCTGGATTGGAGTAACTTTTCTACGCACTACTGGAATCAGGGCCAGATCCAGATTCTCAATTTTGTCGTCAACATCAGCCAGAAATGCAGCAAGATCATCCTTCAGCATAATGAATGAGGGACTATCGGATGCCTGAACCAGAAGCCACACAGGATTTTCAGTCAGTGTGATCATCAGTTGTTGTTTCGCAATTTGGTGGGTCACCCCCACTCGGCAGAATCTGGCGGGAATAAAAATAAGCACTCCGGCCA
>JASJXV010000185.1 GCA_030123805.1 Gammaproteobacteria bacterium | reverse complement strand
TCCGACCGGGTCGCGTCCGACCGGCTTCCATAGACGACGCGGAATTGCCGCCGCAGTGCTGCTGATATTCAATAATCCCGATCATTCCATCATCACAAAAATTTTTGTATACCAGATGGATATCAGAAGTTTGCAATAAAAATACACGATTCTAGCCCCAGCGCACTCCAAATCCGGACAAGATAGACCTGATTTTGGCCGAGATTTTGCTCTGGCCCTTTAGAAATGAAGCGAATTTCTGTATCGTTAATCGTTTTTTTCAACAATTTGATATTTCTGCCTTCCCGGACAAACTCCCGGGTGCCAGTAGGATGAGATACCCTATAGATAAACAGTATATAAGAACATGAATAGCACCGAACTCCGTAAGTCCTTCCTGGATTTCTTTGCCAGCAAAGATCATCGCATTGTCGAGAGTGCCTCTCTGGTACCGGACAATGATCCCACCCTGCTATTTACCAATTCAGGCATGGTGCAGTTCAAGGATGCGTTTGCATTCAAGGAAAACCGTGGTTATACACGTGCTGCCAGTTGTCAGCTCTGTGTGCGTGCCGGCGGCAAGCATAACGATCTGGACAATGTGGGATATACGGCGAGACACCATACTTTTTTTGAGATGCTTGGTAACTTCAGTTTTGGCGACTATTTCAAGCGAGAAGCCATTAGCTATGCATGGGAGTATCTGGTCGATGTGCTGAAAATTCCGCAGCAAAGGCTCTGGGTGACGGTACATGTCGATGATGACGAAGCAGCGGATATCTGGATTAATGAGATGGGATTTGATCCTGATCGCATTACCAGGCTGGGTGACGAGGATAATTTCTGGATGATGGCTGATACAGGACCCTGTGGTCCAAGTTCAGAGATATTCTACGATCATGGACCCGAAATACCGGGTGGTCCACCCGGCACAGAGGATGGTGAGCTGGATCGGTTTGTTGAAATCTGGAATCTTGTGTTTACCCAGTTTGACCGATCAGAAGACGGCACCTTGACGCCACTACCGAAGCAATGTGTTGATACGGGAATGGGGCTGGAACGTCTTGCCGCTGTCATGCAGGATGTTCACAACAACTACGATATTGATCTGTTCCAGCATATATTGAAAAAAACGGCAAGGTTGCTGGCCTGTAAAGATCTGGGAAATGCCTCTCTTAAAGTAATTGCCGATCACATTCGCGCCAGTGTTTTCTTGATCACAGACGGTGTTTTGCCATCCAATGAGGGCAGAGGGTACGTGTTGCGTCGGATTATCAGACGGGCTCTTAGACACGGACACAATCTTCAGGCCAAAGAGCCCTTCTTCCACAAACTCGTTGATGTAATCGCTAGTGACATGGGTGAAGCCTACCCATTGGTTGCAGAGACAAAAGATCAGATCAGCCGCATATTGTTAAAGGAAGAACAACAATTCGAAATGACTCTTGATCAGGGAATGAAAATCCTCAGCCAGGAGATTGTCGAATTGGCAAGCAAAACACTGCCGGGTGAGGTGGTGTTTAAATTGTATGATACCTTTGGATTTCCAGTGGACCTCACTGCAGACATCTGTCGTGAGAAGGGTCTTGAAATAGATATGCAAGGCTTTGAGAGGGAAATGGAGCGGCAGCGAAACCGAGCCAGGGCTGCCAGTAAATTTGATGCAGAAGAGCAGGCAGATATCCAGCTGGATCAGGAAACCCTATTCAAGGGTTATGAGCAGTTGTCAGGTCAGGCTCAAGTGGTGGCACTGTTTAAAGGCGATGAATCTGTTGCATCACTTGCTGCAGGTGAGAGTGGGTTATTGGTAGTCAATGAAACCCCATTCTATGCTGAATCAGGTGGTCAGGTCGGAGATACCGGCAGGTTTATGCAGGGTGAGTCCAGTTTTACTGTCGTCGATACACAAAAGCTGCAAAATGCCGTGGTGCACAGGGGGAAAGTAGAGACAGGTCAAATAGCAGTTGGCGACAGCCTGATCGCGCAGGTGGATCAGACCCAACGCCAGGCAACCGTGCTGAATCACTCCGCAACCCACTTGATGCACGCTGCGCTTCGAGAAGTGTTGGGTAATCATGTGCAACAACGCGGGTCGCTGGTGGATCCTGAGCGTCTCCGATTTGATTTCTCGCACTTCGAGGCAGTAACCGATGCAGAGATCCGGCGGGTTGAGCGCATTGTTAATGAGCAAATCCGGCAGAATTCAGCGGTTCAGACTGAAATACTGGGTATAGAGGAAGCGCAGCAGAAAGGGGCCATGGCACTGTTCGGCGAGAAGTACTCAGAGGAAGTCAGGGTGCTGACGATGGGTGATGGTTTTTCGATCGAACTCTGTGGCGGCACTCACGCTTCACGAACCGGCGATATAGGCGTATTTAGAATCATCTCTGAAGAAGGTATTGCATCCGGCGTAAGGCGAATTGAAGCGCTCACAGGCACTGTTGCACTCGACTGGATTGAGCAAGCCGAGGATTGCATTTCAGACTCGGCAGCGTTGTTGAAAACACATGGATCAGATCTGACCCCCAGGATCCGGTCTCTGTTGGAACAGAATAAGCAGCTTGAGAAAAAACTGCGGGCGCTTACTGCCCGATTGGCCAGTCAAACGGGTAGTGAATTGGCCGATGCAGTGAGTGAGATCAAAGGCATTAAAGTCATTGTGAAGACCTTGCCCGATACCCAGGCAAAAGCACTGCCCGACATGCTGGATCAACTCAAGAATAGACTGAACAGCGGGATCGTAGTCCTGGCTACCGTCAATGATGGCAAAGTAGCACTGATTGCCGGTGTAACCAAAGATCTGACCAGGCGCGTTCAGGCAGGCGAACTTGTGAACATGGTTGCAGGAAAGGTCGGTGGTAAAGGCGGTGGACGACCCGATATGGCGAGAGCAGGTGGTACTGACAGCGACGCCTTACCTGAAGCCATGGCAGCAGTTCCACAATGGTTGGAACAGAAACTTTAATTCGATAGCGCAGGTTTGTGGCACCTGGAACGGATTCAATAATGGGTCGATACCGGGTGTTTTTTAATGCCTTATCCGCAGCACTGGTGCACTGCATTTAGCAGATCTATTGCAACAAGATAAAAAAATCTGTTATTCAGCACAGTAACAGTTTTCATTCGTGGCGAGTTCGTGTTTAATATGCGCCGCTTCACAACAGCAAATGGAACCAGATCGCATGGCGTTGATCGTACAAAAATTCGGTGGCACCTCAGTTGCGTCCGTGTCTCACATTGAGAAGGTGGCAAAGCGGGTTATTGCAACCAGAGAAAAAGGCTATGACGTGATCGTGGTCGTATCCGCTATGGGTAAAGAAACCGACAGATTGGATGAACTGGCGCGAGAAGTAACGCCGAATCCCGGCCAGAAGGCGGCACGTGAATTAGACGTACTTCTATCCACCGGAGAACAGGTGACCATTGCTTTATTAAGCATGACATTGATAAAAATGGGTTGGCAAGCGCGCTCTTACACTGGCAGCCAGGTTCGCATCCTGACGGACAAAGTGCACTCTAAAGCTCGAATTATTGAAATTGACGGGCAAAATCTGAACCAGGATCTGGCTGCAGGTCGCATTGTGGTCGTGGCTGGTTTTCAGGGCGTGGATGAGCATGGCAATATAACCACTCTTGGCCGAGGTGGCTCAGATACGACTGCAGTTGCTATTGCCGCGGTGATGAAGGCAGAAGAATGCCAGATATATACCGATGTGAAGGGTGTTTATACAGCAGATCCACGCATGGTAGAGGGCGCGCGTTGCCTGGAAAAACTGACTTTTGAGGAGATGCTAGAACTTGCCAGCCTGGGTTCGAAAGTTTTGCACAGCAGAGCAGTGGAATTCGCCAGCAGGTACCAACTCCCGATACGTGTATTATCCAGTTTTAATGAATCTCCCGGCACACTAATTACCAGCGAGGATGACACAGAAATGGAAAAACCGCTCATTTCAGGCATCGCAACTACACGAGACGAAGCCAAATTGACCGTTCTGGGAGTTCCGGATATACCCGGGGTAGCCTCGAGTATTCTGGGTCCAATAAGTACAGCCAACATCGAAGTCGATATGATTGTTCAAAACGTGGCAGCGGACAACACCACTGACTTTACGTTTACCGTTCACCGTGACGATTATGACCAGACACTGGAAATATTGACAAAAGTATCGGAGAGTATCGGCGCGCGGGAAATTCGGGGTGACAATAAGATCGCCAAGCTCTCATTGGTAGGTGTGGGTATGCGATCGCATGCCGGGGTTGCAAGTCGTATGTTTGCGGTTTTGGCTGCGGAATCCATCAATATCCAGATGATTTCCACATCTGAAATAAAAATTTCAGTAGTAATAGCCGAAAGGTACCTCGAATTAGCTGCTCGCGCCCTACATTCGGAATTTGACCTGAATTCGGTGAATCAGAATGGATGAATATAAAGGCTGAATCACCGGTCCTTATTAGAAGGCAAGTGAATAAATTCTGAAGTTAGGCAAGTCTGTCCGCAAGTATGAAACTACTGTCTTAATTGACGGGCAGCGACTAAAGTATCGACTTAATTTCGAATTATTTTTTGGCAAACCACTACCTGTTGCCCATGGTAGTAAAAAAAATAAATACAGTCGCGGAATCAGGTTTGAAGTTAAATGGAGCGAACTGAAACAAAAGGAGCTAGAAAATGCTTATTCTGACTCGGAGAGTAGGTGAGACATTGATGATAGGAGACGACGTAACTGTCACTGTTCTTGGCGTCAAAGGCAATCAGGTTCGATTGGGTGTAAATGCACCCAAAGAGATTGCAGTTCACCGCGAAGAAATTTATCTAAGAATTCAGGCTGAAGCGGAAAACAGCAAGGAATAGCACCATCCGGGCGGAGGTTCCCGATCCATCCACTGCACCCTGCATAGCGTTGATGACATCGTATTTATACATTACTGCCCTGCCCGATCAGGCAGGAAAATCAAATATTGTCCAAATTCACAGTTGACGCTCAACGAGTGCTTAATGATAATACGCGTCTTGCTGCGCCGGTAGCTCAGCTGGATAGAGTACCTGGCTACGAACCAGGTGGTCGGGGGTTCGAATCCCTTCCGGCGCGCCATATTATTGGTTCATAAAGTTGCTGAGAATTTTATGCACAGATGACAGGTTTTGCGCAAGCAAATAACCAAGAGTACTATCGACAAAACCCATTAACCGGAGAGGTGGCCGAGCGGCTGAAGGCGCTCCCCTGCTAAGGGAGTATAGGCTAAACCCTATCGAGGGTTCGAATCCCTCCCTCTCCGCCAAA
>JASJXV010000011.1 GCA_030123805.1 Gammaproteobacteria bacterium | reverse complement strand
TTCTGCACTATTCCCTTAGGGAGCATTGCGGAAGACACCGGAACGATATCCGGAAGTGTCGGCAGCCGCCTTATTCGGCGAGCACCCGCGGTAGTTTACATTGAAAAGATACCGGGAAAGGAGTACCCAACTGCGGAGAAACACGCGATGATGGACCAGGTTGACCTTAGGTTCACGCCTCATGTCCTGCCTGTGCTGGCAGGAACGACGGTCGACTTTCCCAACTCGGACACAGTGCGCCATAGCGTGTTTTCCACCCGTAAGTCAGTCCAGAAGCTGAATCTCGGCACCTATGATGCAGGAGTCACCAGGCACATTGTCATGGACATTCCCGGCCGTACAACGTTGCTGTGCAATGTGCACGCGGAGATGTCCGCTTATATTCTCACTGTTGAGACGCCGTTTTTCGCCACCACCGACCGTAACGGCCGCTACGAGATAAAAAATGTTCCAGTGGGCACCCACAAGCTGACCGTGTGGCATGAACGATTGAAACCCAGAACTGTCGAGGTCGAGATCAAAGCCGGAGAGACGACTCAGGTCACCTTTGAAAAGTTGAAAAAGCGCTAGGAGACCGGCAATTTGAGCGCCCAGTGTGAGCCTGGTGTTGTGCTGAAATGCCATCTGTCGAGCAATAATACAAGAGGAACATAAAGATGCGGAAAGTAACTTTGGAGGGGCCTATTCGAATCTGCGACTGCCTTGCAATTCTGGCACTTATGCTGATGACAATTCCTTCTCTGCTGGCGGGCGAAATTACCGGAACCGTAAAGTGGCAAGGAAAGGTGCCAGAAATGAAGCCCATCTCCATGGCCGCGGATGAAGATTGTCAGAAGATGGATCGAGATGAAATCCCACGGAACGAGTCCCTGGTACTCGGTACGGACCAGCATATGGCCAATGTTTTTGTCAGGCTTAAAAGCGGGTTCGCCGAAAAAGTTTATGTGCCGCCCAGGGAGCCGGTGGTTCTGGATCAAAAGGGCTGTGTTTATATACCCCATGTGCTGGGGCTGATGGTGGATCAACCTTTGAAGATCCGAAATTCGGACGGCATGCTGCACAATGTGAAGACTCGATCAAGAAAAAACCGCCCCTTCAATCTGGGTATGACGAAAAACAAACTAGAGACAACCAGAACCTTCACCAAGGCGGAACATATGATTACCTTTAAGTGCAATGTCCACTCCTGGATGACGGCCTATATAGGTGTCATATCCCATCCGTTCTTCGATGTCACTGAAAGGGACGGGAAGTTTTCGATTACCGGCCTGGATCCCGGCACTTATGAACTGGAAGCCTGGCACGAAAGGCTTGGCACGCAAACCAGGACCGTGACGATAGCTGGAGATGAAAGCGTGCAGGTCGACTTTACTTATACACGACCCCAAAAAAAATAATACAGCGTCCGGTAATTCATTCGGCGCGTGACGAAACAGACCGTAACGACGGCTTTGAGATGGAAAATGGTCCCGTTGCAACGCATAAAAGGACGGTCTGGCATGAGTGGCTGACTCCCAGGAGCATCGAGGGCGTGGTTCAAACAGGAGAGACAATGCCAGCCATCTTCGAAAAGTCGAAAAAACACCAGGAGGGAGATGTATGGTAGTCCAGAGTATAGTCCGTCATCATCTCCTGATTTCACTTGCCAAAGTCGCTCTTTTCCTGGGGCTATCTGTAGTACTCCTCCTTGTCGTACTTCCCGGACTGGGCGGTGAGTACCGTGATTCGATCTTCCTTGATTCCCGTACAGTGGTATGGCTCCTGCTGGAACTCCACCTCATGTTTGCCGCCTTCGTGCTCGGTGTGCCGATCTTCGCCATGATCGTGGAGATCGTCGGTGCTGCCACGAAGGACGAGAGATACGACCGTCTTGCCTGGGAATTCACAAGATTACTCGCCCTGGCTTTTACCGCTACTGCCGTTCTCGGAGTATGTGGCCTTGCTGCCCTGATTGTTTTGTATCCCGGTTTCATGATCTATTTGGGCAAGATCTTCTCGCCGACTTATTTGCCTTATGCCCTTCTGATCGTCGCCGATGCGGTTCTTCTCGTAATCTATTATTACGCCTGGGATGCCATGCAGGGGCGTCTGAAGTGGCTGCATATCGGGATCGCTGCGGCGTTGAATCTCGTGGGCACAGCTCTACTGTTCATTGCCAACGCCTGGGCGACCTTCATGATGAGTCCAGCGGGTGTCACGGAAGATGGCACATTAGTCTCGCTCGCGGCTGCAATCATGAATCCGCTTTGGATGCCCCTTAACATCCACCGGGTTATCGCCAACATAGCCTTCGGCGGCGCTATTGCCGGGGCTTATGCAGCGATCCGGTTTCTGAGTGCGAAGACCGCTGACGAGCGGAGTCACTATGACTGGATGGGCTATGTGGGCAACTTCATCGCCATGTGGGCGCTGATTCCCCTCCCCTTTGCCGGTTATTATTTAGGCCGGGAGATTTATGCCTATAGCCCTCAGATGGGCACCAGCCTGATGGGCGGTGCCTTCTCATGGCTCTGGATCATCCAGGCGATTCTCATCGGCGTACTTTTCATCAGTGCTAACTATTATATGTGGATAGGACTCGGCCGGATTCCAGGCGGATATCGTTATTACAAGCATGTGCTCTGGATGGAAGCGCTCATCTTCATTTCCATGGCGATCTGGATGACACCCCACACGCTCGTGGCCTCTCTTGCCGAGGCGCGCCGGATGGGCGGTGCGCACCACCCGCTGCTCGGAGTCTTCGGGGTAATGAGCGCGAAGAACACCGTTGTGAACCTCGTAATCCTGACCACTTTCCTGTCTTTTGTATTTTACCGTCGGGCAAACAAGGAGCGAACCACCCCGCGTCCGGAAGGCGGTCTGCGCGCCCCGCTTTTTGTCGCCGCCCTATCGCTCTTTCCTATCTTGTTCTGCGGGATCATTGGATTTGCCGGACAGGGCGCGATCGCCGAACAACGTCTGCCCGTGCTGGAGCAAGAGGTCGAAACTGCGCGCAGGGAAGTGCTCCACTCGGAGGAGACGATGGCAGCAAGCCTGGACCGTCTCAAGGAGCTGGGGGCAAAAGAAACTGCGCTCGAGCGTCTGCGTGAAACGCCGGGGCTTCACCACGCCGCGGGCTATCGTGTGATCGCGCTCATCTTTACCGCCTTTCTGATGCTGTCCCTGATTGACATGTTTGTCCTGAAGGGGAGGATCAGCGACTTGCTGCAGGGGGCGATCATGACGGCAGCCGCGGGAATCGTCATTTATTTCGGTATCAAGGGTTATTTCGTCGCGGCTGATGTGCGCATCGGTTATTCGGTTTATCAGGTGATGGCCGTACTTTACGCCATGATTGCCGTTACAGCCATCGATCTCTTTTCCTTCTTCGGAGCCCGGTCTCTCGGTGACATCAAATGGGGTATGATGCCGCGCCGCTCACAATACGTACTGGTGCTGCTCGCCGTCACTTTTACCCTGCTCATCGGGCTAATGGGTTTTATCCGCTCAGCGGTGCGGGAGTCCTGGCATGTCTACGGCGTCGTCCGGGATGTTTCGCTGCAGGCGTACAACCCGACAATGGGCTACGCAGGCACCATGGTGGGCATTGCAACCCTGGCTTTCCTTTCGCTCCTGTTCGTCATTTTCTGGTTCGGAATGCGTGAAGAGGAGGCAAAGTGATACAAGCTCGAAATTTAGTCGCTTTCATCATCACTGCTGTGGCGGCCTTTGTATATATCTGCAACGCAATTCCACAGGTCAAGAGTGAGCCGGAGCTGATGGCAACCGAGATCGGCGAGTCGCCTGAGGAATTGGTGGCGGCGGGGAAAAAAATCTTTTCCAGTGATCGTGCTCAATGTCTTACCTGTCATTCCATCGGAGAAGATCCCAAGGCGCGTTGTCCGAACATGGAAGAAGTAGGCAGATTGGCAGCAACACGAAGAGCGGGGCTCAGTACAGCCCAGTATTTAATTGAATCCGTTTACAACCCCGACGCGTTCGTCGTCACAGGTTTTCCACGCAACCAGATGACCCCTGTAAACAAGCCTCCCATCACCTTGTCCCACGACGAGATTTTCGCCGCGGTGGCATTCCTCAACACCCTGGGTGGCGTGACCGATGAGGCGTTCGTCAATAGTCTAAAGGAAGCCCAGGACCCGTGGCGCAAGGGTCTGCTTAAAGCTGAAGCCGCCGTGG
This sequence comes from Gammaproteobacteria bacterium, assembly GCA_030123805.1. Taxonomy (GTDB): domain Bacteria; phylum Pseudomonadota; class Gammaproteobacteria; order Pseudomonadales; family Azotimanducaceae; genus JASJXV01. The sequence goes on along the minus strand of JASJXV010000011.1, from coordinate 39,712 downwards.
AACAAGAGAGGATCCCGATATACCCGGGCAACGTGGATCAGGGGAAAGCCGTGTTTCATGACCAGGAATGCATCAAATGCCATGTCGTCGGTTCCGAAGGACGCCAGGTTGGGCCGGAGTTGACCGGGATCGGGGCATCGCAAAGTGGCGAGTACATCCTGGATTCGGTCCTGGAGCCTGATAAGGTCCTCGTCAGAGGCTACAAAGAAATCGTCGTCATGCAGAAACAGGAAGAGGAACAGGACGCGTTCAGTTGGGACGAAGCGGAAACAGGAGGAGAGATTCGCGGTGTTGCTCTGGCCTGGCTCCCCGACAAAAAGACCCCCCGCATACTGCGGTTGAGTCTCGAGGAGTTCGGAGAGCGAACGGAGCGTGAGATCGAACTCGGGAAGGTGGACTGTGTGGGCGACGCAATCGTGGGAGTGGAGGTTGCCGGGGAAATTACGTCCTTCTGCGGGGAGTATGTCTCCGGAGATGAAGATAGCGGAGTCACCCTGTCGATCCTGGAAGATGGTCGTTGGGTCGAACTGGACGTGGAAGCCGCAAACATCAGCTACCTCACCCTTCTGGGTTCGCCGATGCCCTCGAACTTCGCGGAGCTGATGACCCCGCGGGAAATGTATGACCTGGTGGCCTTCCTCGTCGCCCAAAAGGGGGCAAAATAATGCGAGTACCGTCCCTTATATGGGCTATTCTGGTTTTTGTGCTGCTCACCCTCTTTTTCGAAGTGGGTATCGCGCCAATTGCCGAGCTTTTGACCGGAACGGCCGCGCCCCTTCCTTCGAGCCTGGCGCGGATGTACGAAGCAATGACTGCTGTTGCAATTCTGTTGTACTTTTCCTACCGAGAGGATAGTTGGGTTGAGTTCCTGCAACCCCTCAACGATTTCGTTCGCGACCCACGCCCCTCTCCGACCAAGCGTAGGTTGCAGGTTGCGTTGCTCATTGTCCTTCCTCTCTTCGCCGGATGGGTAACTTTCCGTCAGAGCGTTGCCGTACTCGAACCCCCGATTGACCCGCCAGGTATCCACTTCAACCTGCCCAATCGATACATTTCGGTCCGGAATCCCCTCCCCTGGACTGAAGAGAACATCAGCGAGGGAGGTGCTCTGTTCACGAAATACTGTGCCATGTGTCATGGCGACACACTCGACGGCAATGGCCTGTTCGCCCGCGCCCTTCAACCAAGGCCAGCCAACTTCCGTGATTCGGGAACCATTGCCCAGCTTGACGAGAACTATGTCTTCTGGCGAATCAAAGAAGGTGCGCCCGGTTTACCGGCAGGCACCATTGGGTATCGGTCCGCCATGCCCATCTGGGATGGAGTGCTTACGGAAACAGAAATCTGGAAGATTATTATGTACGAATACACGAATGCCGGTGTGAAACCCGCGAAACGGGAGTAGGGGAGTTGGTGATTAGAAGACTCATCTGCATGATATTGCTTTTGATCGTCACCATGGCGGCTCCGGCCCAGCAGGAGACCGGCCGCCGGCTTTTTATGCAGTACTGTATCTGGTGCCACGGTGAGCAAGGCGATGGCAACGGTCCCTCCGCCGAGGGTATGTTCCCCCGTCCCCGCGACCTGATCCGTGGTGATTACCTGATCCGCTCGACCCCGCATGGCCAACTCCCCACCGACGAAGACATTTCCCGCACCGTGGCCAAAGGTCTTCCCGGGACGCCTATGCCGGCGTGGGAGAAGATTTTATCCGAGCAGGAACGTGGGGACCTGGTTACCTTCCTAAAGTCGCTTTCCCCGAGGTTCGAGACCGAAAAACGGGAATCGCTGACCATTCCCGCCGCTGCCGGTTCGATTGAGCGTGGTGAGGAAATCTACAGGGATTCCCGCTGCTATATGTGCCATGGCGAAGCGGGACGAGGTGATGGTCCGATAACCACAACCCTGGCTTTCGAGTGGGGATTCCCATACCAGGCACGCGACTTTACGCGGGGCTGGACATTCAAAGGAAGTCCCGAGATCGACCAGATCTACCTCCGAATCACCGGTGGACTCAACGGTACGCCCATGGGTCCGTATCGCGACCTGCTCTCCGACCAGGATCGTTGGGACCTTGCACACTATGTAGCGTCACTCGACGAGGAGCCGTCATCGACGAGCGAGGACTTCGTTGTTCTGGCAGCTTTCCGCGAGGGCAAGCTACCGGTTGAATACGACGCTCCCGCATGGCAGCAAACGCAGGCAGCTTTGATTCCCCTCGCGGGGCAGGTCATCCAGGATCCGCCCGTTCGATGGTGGACTCCCACTACCCAGTCGGTGACTGTTCGCGCTCTTTGGAATGGCGACGCAATCGGCTTTCTTCTGGAATGGAATGATCCAACCGGTCCAGGCTCTGAAATTCCCGACTCCGCATTGCTTCAATTTGCCGCGCAGCCCGGCGGGCGGCCCTATTTCCTGTTCGGGGACGCCCACAACCCGGTCAAAGTCTGGCATTGGCAGGAAGGCGGCATCACCGAGGAATGGGTGGCGAACGGCAGCGGTAAGATCAAAACGGCTCCCGCATCTTTCCGCGTCACATCGTCCTGGGCGGAGGGTCGCTGGCACTTGATCTTCTCCAGTAACGTCACTGACGGTCTCCCCCCGATGGAAGGTGAATTCGTGCCGTTGTTGTTGTCTATTCGGGATGGGGCCAACGGCGAAGCCGGTAATACTCGGGCGATCTCAACCTGGCTTTGGACCACCCTGGCGCCGCCACCATCGTTGCAACCCTGGTTTTCCGGATTGGCCGGCGCCCTGGGTACGTTGATCCTGCTGCTGTTGATTTTCTCTCCCAAAGGCAAACCGGATGAATAGGACACTTCTGAGAGAAACTCGGCCCAGTCGCTACGGTAGAGTAACAAAGTCATGGTTGCAGCTGATTGGCATGTTGCCGGGTGTGATACTCGCCGCCCTGGCTCTCGCGGCAACACCAGACCTCTACAATGCGTATGAACGCCCGAAAAACGGTCCCCCGCTTACCAACGTTTGGCACAAGGCCAAGCCCGCCTGGCTCTGGACAAAGTTGCACGACCCGAAACATCAATCCGCAGCGCGCATGCCCGATTTCAAGCTGGCAGATGACGAGGTGCTCGACATCATGTCCTTTTTGAAGGCTGTTGCGGACAGCTCTTTTCCCTCGGTCCAGTGGTCGGCCTGGGCTTCCAAGGACGAGGACGATATGTCAGACGACGAGTGGGATGCCATGTCGGCGCTTGTGGACAAGGGCGATGTTCTATGGCGCAAAGCCCGCTGCACCATCTGCCACACGGTTGAAGGTCCGGCAGATAGTTCCATTGGTGGGTTCGTGGACCTGCGTGTCGGGGGGATCAATCTCGAGAATGCGGCTAGTAAGCTGAAACGCGACTGGGTCTATCAGTGGATCAAGGAACCCATGAGTTACTTTCCCGATACGCTCATGCCGCGCTATCGCTTTACGCATGAAGAGATAAAGTCGCTCACTGAATTTATTCTGCGCGACGAAATCTTTCTCCCGGATGAGGATGAGGAAGACGAGGAGCAAGAAGAAAGCACGGCGAGTCCTCCTCCCCAGTGGCACCTGCTTGACGATCCGGTGCGTGCGGAGCGCGGCGAAAAACTTGTCGAAATCGGGCGTTGTGTGGTTTGCCACGACATCAAGGGCATTGCGGAAGTGATTGCCAAGCCCGAACGTGAGTTGCCGCCACGAGGAGAAAACTTCGAGTTCCTGGTCTACGAGATACGCTGTCTCAGCTGTCATACCGTTGCTGGACGCGGGGGGACCTACGCGCCAAATCTGACTACCGTCGGCAGTCGGCTTCACGCAGACTGGATTAACCAGTTTGTTGCCACGCCGGACATGCTGCGCCCGCTCTCGCAGCAAATGCCCAAGTTCAACCTGACCAAGCAGGAAGCCGAAATCATCGCTTCGGAGGTGAGCAGGAGCCTTCGCGACAAGCTTATCGGTGGGGACATACCCGGGGCAACCGTTGCTCCAGAGGACATTCAGAAAGGCGCCGAGATGTTCAGTGAACGCGGCTGTGTCGCGTGCCATACAACCGGCGAAGGATCCGGCGGACTCGTCGGGCCCAGCCTCGATGCCGTCGGCGACCGGCTCAAATCCGGGTATATCTGGTACCACTTAAAGAATCCTCAAGGGGTAAACGCCTATTCAGCCGAACCGGACTACGGTTTGTCGGACGACGAAGCACGGCTGCTCGCGGCGTTCCTGTCGCGGAGGAAAGAATGAACATGCTAGCCAAATTTGCTTGCGTCATGGGTTTAGCCCTTGTCACAACCGCTTCGGCAGCGGCGGAGACAGCAGCATTTGTCAATCGTCGTGACCAGGCCCGGCAAGCCTTTCTTGCTACGCCCGAAGGTATCTATGACCACTACTGTGCTCACTGCCATGGTGATGACGGGTTGGGAGCGGGTAGGCTGTGGAGTTTTGAGCTATCGCCCGGGGCGTCCGACCTCACTGCAAGTCGCCTCGATGAGTCCGAACTGCTGCGATTCATCGACGGCGGATCGGCTCGCTACGGAAGATCAGCCCTGTGCCCACCCTGGGGACTGACGATCTCTCCTGCCAACCTTGAACGCCTTGCGCGCCACCTTGTTTCGCTCCGCACACCCGCCCCGGTCGTTGCTAAGCCTGCGGAACGCGCCCCTGGAGAGATCGGCGCCCTATTCCCCTGGCGCATGTTTGCGCTGATACTCGCCGAATTTGCGGTTATCGCCGTGATAATTCGCCGGTGGCAAATCCGGGCGACACAACCGGAGGGTAAATTGTGAAGAAGAATAAAGACATCGTGGGTAACGGAGCTTCCAACGATGGCTAACCCCAGCAACGATTTCTCCTGGGCAGCGGCTCTCGCTGGTGTCCGCAACGGCATTGTCAAGATTTCAATCCTCCTTGTCGTGGTCTATGCCGTCATCAGCCTGGTCGGATTGTTCCTTGAACCGGCGGACTACCGGCAATTTCCGTTAATTGAAAGCCGCGTGATCATCTGGTGTATTGCCCAGGGTCACTTGATGTTCGGCGCTTTTGTCCTGGGCGTCCCTATTTTTGTCCTGATCGCGGAAATCATCGGCGTCGCAAGCAAGTCCGAGCAGTACGACCGGATGGCGAAGGAGTTTACGCGGCTGCTGGCCATGAGTTACACGCTTACCGCCTTTTTGGGCGGGCTGCTCCTGATTGGCCTCATGCTGCTGTATCCGCGGTTTGTGATCCATATGCGGACAGTTTTCGAACCCACATGGTTTTGGTACCTGGCGATTATTTTTATGGAGGTTTTCTTTGCCTACCTCTACTGGTACAGCTGGGATCTGCTGAAGAATCGCAAGGGTCTGCATATCTTCATCGGGGTGATGGTCAATCTTTTCGGTCTTGCAATCCTGCTGATGACCAATGCCTGGACGGGTTACATGATGACGCCCGAAGGTGTGGAGGGGAGGGATATCGCCATCACTGTCACCGATCGTTTGCAGGCATTTACCAATTACACCTGGATCCCATTGAACATCCACCGCTTCATAGCCAACGTCTGTTTCGGCGGCGCCATTGTCGGCGCCTATGCTGCCTTCCGCTTTCTATGCGCTGAAAGCGACGAAGAACGTGCCCGGTTCGACTGGATGGGCTATGTCGGCAGCTTTATTGCGGTGTCCGCCTTCATCCCGCTTCCCTTTGCCGGCTACTATTTTGGGATGGAGATCTATCACTACAGTCAGCAGATGGGCGTGTCCATGATGGGTGGTTCATTTGCCCAGTTATGGTACCTGCAGGCCATACTCATCGGCGCTCTCTTTCTTGGCATCAATCTCTACCTCTGGCTCGGCATGAACCGGATCCCCGGCGGAGAACGCTACCGCAAATTCCAGATCGCCATCCTGGTCGTGATTGCAACCGGCTTCGCAGTCTGGGCCACTCCTCACAGCATCAGTGCAACCGTAGCAGAAATGCGCGCCATGGGTGGAACGCACCACCCTAAGCTTGGCGTGTTGGGGCTTATGTCCGCCAAGAACACCGCCGTTAACATGATGATCCTCGCAACGTTCCTGAACTTCATGCTTTACCGGCGCGGTAACATGGTCGCAACCACCCGCTGGTCGATGGCGGGTAAAACCGCTCAATTGGTGGGGATTTTGGCCACCGTCGGCATCGTCGTCGGCTACGGCATCTACGGGTATTTCGTGCCCATCGGTGTCAGTGTCGGTTTTTCCGTCTACATGGTTCTCGCCGTCCTGGGGTGTATCTTTTTATTCCTGCTCATCGAGTTTCCCATGTACAAAGGAGCCCGCTCCCTGGGTGAAATCCAGTGGGGGAAAATGCCGGAACGATCCCAATACGTTCTTTTCTTCCTTGCTGTTTCCTTCACCTGGCTGATGGGATTGATGGGCTACATTCGTTCGGGGATCCGCCAGTACTGGCATGTATACGGGGTGATGCAAGACACCAGCACCGGGGCTTTCACGCCTACTCATGGCTTCGCCACCGGGGTCGTTTCGGTCATCGTGTTCGTGTTTTTCCTCTTGATTGCGATGGTGTTTGCCCTGGCGATGCGTTCGGAACGGAAGGAACAGAGGGCGTCATGAAGAGGACGTTTGCAAGAATCCTGGCCTTTGTAGTTCTCATCGATCTGTTTTTCTTTTACGTCGGCCAGACGTTGACCCAGGCGGAACAACATCCTCCCGCAAGGTTGGCAATTACCGTCGACACGGATGTCGATACATTGGTTGTCATGGGTGAATCGCTGGTGAAAAACAAAGGTAGTTGCCTGATCTGCCACAAGATTGCCGAAACGGGAAATGAACGTGGCCCTGACTTGCGCGGTATCGGCGGTCAAGCCGGTTCCAGGCAGCCGGGCGTCGATGCCGAGACTTACCTGATGCAAGCCCTTAGCCAACCGGCTGCCTTCATGGTTGAGGGCTACTCCAACATCATGCCACCTGCGAACAAGCCACCGGTGGACCTCAGTGCTACCGAGTTAAAAGCCGTCGCCGCATATCTCCAATCCCTCGGTGGCGAAGTAACTGTCAAGGTAACCCCCGAAGACGAATCGGCCGCCGCAAAGACCACCGAACAAGAAGATATAAGCCCCGGCCTGACTTTGATGACTCAAAAAGCCTGTACTGCGTGCCATGACTTCGAAGGTGATAATAGATTAATTGGACCACCCTTGACAGGCATCCAGGAGCGGATGTCGCGCGAGCAGATTCTGCAGGCGATTGTCGATCCCGACGCCATTGTAGCGGAAGGGTTTGTTTCAAATCTTATGCCAAAAACCTATGCCACGGAACTCACGCCGGCGCAGGTGAAGCTTATGGTCGATTTCCTGGCAGGACCTGAGAAGGTGGGATGGATTAAAGAACTTTGGGATCATCCGGCAGCTCAGCTCTTCTTTCTCATCCTTTTGTTCAATGCCGGGATGTTGCTGGCCATGCGGTGGACCGCAAAGGTTTGATCCGCCATTTTCTGAACCTGGAGGCATGCATGCACAAATACAGTTTATTGCTCGCCATTCTCGTTTGGTTTTGCATTTGGGGTGCCCTGAAATGGGTTAATCCCCCCATTCCGGGTTCGGTCATGACCCTGTTTATGTCAATCGCCACCGTGTCCATTTTGGTGTTCATCATGGCTGACGAGAATCGATACAATTCCTTTCTGGCTCCCATCCTGAAGCTTTTGACTGAAGACCAGTTGTTCGTACCACGAGTGTTTTTGCTCACTCTTTTTCCATTGTTTATGGGATGGGTAACCTATGAGCGCATTCGCCCAAGGTTCGATCCACCATACGAGGGACGAACAATTCACCCCGAAGCGCCAAGCACTTTCAGGTTTCAGGGAAAGAGCTTCGACGTTCTCAACACCACGAATCCGTTGCGGGATCCTGCAGAACTAACGAACTTCAAAGACAATCTACGCGAAGGAAAAAGCATTTACTTCCTGAATTGCGCTTTTTGTCACGGTGACCTGCTCGATGGCAATGGCCACTTTTCTGCAGCTTTCAATCCCTTGCCAGCCAATTTCCGCGACATCGGTACTATCTCTCAACTGGAAGAGACCTATGTCTTTTGGCGAACGGCCACCGGGGGACCCGGCTTACCCATGGGCGCCACACCCTGGAATTCATCCATGCCGGTCTGGCAGGATTTCCTTTCCGAGAAAGAGATCTGGCAGGTAGTACTTTATATTTACGATGCTTCCGGATCAACGCCGAGGACATGGGAGTGACCATGATGAGATATGCACCTGTCTTTATGGCCATGATTTTTGGGTTACTGCCACCTGCGTCGAATGCTGCCCACGAAGAGCTTAAGGAAATGGGCTATGATCTTGTACCGGTCGAACCCAAAACCTGGTCCAAAGAAGACATCAAGGCGGGTGAAGCCTTGAGTCTCAAGTACTGCGAACAGTGCCATGGGCTTACCGGTGATGGCAACGGAACCATGGCCGACCGGGTCTTTCCACGACCACGTGACTTGACCTGGGGGATCTACAAGATCCGCCACACGCCATCCGGTGAAGTACCCTCCGATGAAGACCTTTTTGACATCATCGCCCGCGGTATGCCCGGCACATCCATGCCCGCATGGAAACCTTTCTTGAAGGATGCAGAGATCTGGCAACTCGTGGGATACGTAACGAGTCTGGCGGAATATTTTGAGGAGTATCCCCCTGACGAAGTATTTGTCATCACTGCCAAGACGGAAAGTACTCCTGAGCGTATCGCCCGAGGTGCTGCAGTGTATAAGGAAACGGATTGCCGGAAATGCCACGGTGACGGCGGCCGCGGTAACGGACCCTCTGCCCGGGAGTTGGAGGATGACTGGGAAAACAAGATCCTGGCGACGAATCTCACCCAGGCCTGGCTGTTCCGCGGTGGAAACAGGGTGGAAGACATCTTCCGCACTATGGCTACCGGCATGGACGGTACCCCTATGCCGTCCTTTGCCGACTCGCTCAAAGCCGACGATCTCTGGGACCTGGCTCATTACATCAAGAGCCTCGGCCGCGAGCGCGCTCTCGATGTCGTCATTCGGGCGGTCAAAGTCAATGTCTTGCCCGAAGACCCCTACTCCGATCTTTGGGAACAGGCTTCGGGTAGCGATTTCGCTTTGGCAGGACAGATCATCGTGGAACCGCGCTGGTTTATGCCGTCCAACAACAATATCACCGTTAAAGCCCTATTTGATGGTGATGAAGTGGGCATTTTATTTATCTGGGATGATAAATTCGAAGATACAGGCGAAGACGGATCGCCTCCCGACGCCGTGGCGGTTCAATTCCCATCCAAACCCACAGAAGGTAACGTGAAACCTTATTTTCTGCGGGGGGACCGTATCAGGCCCGTTGATTACTGGCAATGGAACAACCGGGACAAAAAGGCAACTGCAGCCCTTTACCGTGGTCTGAACGAGGTATCCCAAAAAATATTGGATATCCACTCCTACGGTGGCTACAAGAATGGTCAGTACCGCGTCGTCTTGCGACGCAGCTTGACTACTTCCGATGATACGGACGTCCAGTTTCTGACCGGTGTGTTTATTCCCGTCGCCTTTCACCTATGGGATGGATCGAATGGGGAAGAAGGGCTGAAAATGGCAGTTTCAGCCTGGTATTACCTCCTCCTCACGCCCGAGCCATTAATGAGCCTGTGGATTTGGTCGGTTCTCATGGTTCTCCTCACCGCTTGCATCGAGGTCTGGGGCATTGGTCGATTAAAGCAAGCCAAAATGAAAAAAACTATTTGAGCTTCCGATACTGCGGGGGGTTTATTTTTTATGCTGCAGCGATCAAATTGGTTTAACCACGACGAGTATCAATATGGGAATCACCAGCAGGAGTGGCAGTTCATTTAAGTATCGAAGATAGAGTGAACTCTCTTGCAGATCACCTTTCAATAACTTTTGCAGATAGAACCAGCAGACGATCTGATAGGCAATCAGAGCCAAAACGAATAGCATCTTGGCATAAATCCATTCACCCGTTACACCGTAGCCAAGCCATAACCATAATCCCGCGACTAACGCCTGCACAGCCACGACAGTCATGAATCTAAACAGTTTGGTCGCCATGATACCAAGACGGTGAACGTCTTCTCCCAACTTTAGTCCTTCTGCATAGTGAACAAATATCCTGGGAAGATAGAAGATGCCTGCTAACCAGGCAATTACCATCATGATGTGAAAAACCTTAACCCATAACATATCTAACGAGGCTTCACCTTAGACCGCCGAGACATGAACGACGATGTTATTTTTTTGGATTGAATGTTCAGGGTCCATGCTGCCGATTAGTTCGTTAGGCCTCTTTACTTCGGGTGATACATCGAGGTTGAGAAGGTCTCTTCTTCCTTATTCCTGGCTCGCCAGGGTTGCCATCGCTAGCGGGTCTTAGCACGGCCGGTTTTACCACTCCAGGTCATCCGGAATTTTGAAATCCTTGTAAGGATCATCCTCATCCACCAGATCCTGATCTGGATTATAGAGATAAAGAACCACATCATCTCTTCTCGCCATGATCTTGCGAGCCACTTTTTCCGGCACAAGATCGTAGCTGTCGGAGGTTTTAACAATCGCCAGGCATCCCTTGTTGAGCTGAATCTGGTTGGCTCTGGAAACATATATCTTCTTTACTTTTTTTTGCTCGATAAAATTATAGGGTAGGTCCCCGGCTTCCAGTTTACTGTTTAGTTCAATCAACTGTCTGACTTGCGCCATCACTGATCGAATCCGGGCCTGCTGATCTCGTTCCTGGTTCTGCTGTAGATCACTTGCCACTTTTTCCGCCCTGGTCCTCTGCGCGGCTATTTTATCTTCGTCAACTACTTGGCCATGTTTGAGCTGCATATCCTTCTTATGCTTGCCTTTCTGAGCCCGACGCAACTGTTTCTCACTGACCAGTCCCACTTTGCGGAGCTGGTCCTGTAATGATGAGCCACCTTTTTTCTGTTTCCTGGTCACCTGCTTATCATACCCACCTATTTGCATTCTGGATATGCCAGGGCGACAATGCATATCATTCAGTTATGCTGAATGCCAGACACATTAGAATCGAGGTGCTTATGAATCGAATATTAAGAGGTATTGCAGTGGTGGCTTGTTGCGTATTGCTCTTTGGCTGCAATAGCCAGGAAGAAGACAGTGCGCTTGAGGCGCAACCCGCGACAGAAAAACCGAAGTCAGCTAACAAGCCATTCGCGATGGAGCAGCAGCTAATCAGGGACGCGAAGAGTATTCAAGGTATCCTGGATGAAGATGCCGAGAAAAAAAAGAAGGCTCTTGACAACATCAACTAATAAGTTCTTGTCCGGAAAGTACTCTTCAACCATGTGGGCAGATTCAGATCACGAAAGCTGGCGACTGCAGGAGCGGGATCGGACATTGGAGATTCCTGGTGAAGGCGATAAAGACACTGTCAACAATGGCGGCAGGGCAGCGAGTATAGTGTCCTGCGCAATGAATACACTGGCCGAGTTCAGAAAAACAAGGTTAGTATATTGCTCCACCACAGTTCCCTCTTACAATCTTTAGTCATCGAGGTATTTGCTCAGGAATGCCTGCATGAGTGTAAAGAACTCGAGCCGATGAGATTCAAGACTGAGGTGATGATCGCCACCCTCCTGCTCAACGTATTCATAGTGCACCCGGGTGGAAGCAAGTTTTGCCACCAGATCGCGACTCTGCTTCACCGCCACACGATCATCTTCATCCCCGTGTACCAGCAGCAGGGGGATGGCAATTTTGTCAACATTGGCAATGGGTGAGATATTCTTAACGGCTGACCAGCCCCTCAGTTTGCCAACGATCTTGTTGGTCGTACGCCCGGCACCAGCAAAATTACGCATATTTATGAGTAGTTTTCGCAAGTCAGAAACCCCGGCAAAACTGACCGCACATTTAAATAGTTCCGGGGTCTGGTAAGCCGCCACCAGCGCGGCATAACCACCGTAACTACCACCCACGATACACACTTTTTCCGGATCTGTTATGCCCTCAGCAATCATCCACTGCAGACCGTCTATAATGTCATCCTGCATTTGCTGTCCCCACTGCTGATATCCGGCTTCCATGAATGCGCGACCAAAACCCGATGAACCCCTGAAATTGGGCTGCAGAACGGCATAACCTCGATTTGCCAGGAATTGTGACCAGTAGTCAAAATCCGCCGATTCACGCGCAATCGGCCCACCATGGGGCAGGATTACCGTTGGCCAGCGTCTATTGGACCCCGGAGGCAGTGTCAGGTAGGCGGGCACATCCAATCCGTCCCGGCTCTTGTAGGAAACCGGTCGTTTGGCCAGCACCTGGGAGTCATCCAGTTGTCTGTACATGCGGCCAAAATTTACTATTGATCGAGCCCTGGCATCATAGAGGTAGAAGGCTGGACTGTGACCTTCGCCAAAAGCCGAAAATACCAGTATATCTCCGGATTCATCCGTACTCATGATGGTAATATGCTGCCCCGGGAGCGCGCCTGTGATGCGCCGGTAATTTTCTTCCCATTTATTGTTGAACCATTTATAGTCGGTATGGTGGCTGGTAAATGTGGCAGCAACCAGGCCATCCTGTCGTGTCATAAGCAGTGGCCCAGCGAGATCGTAGGTTTCATCGGATGCCAGCGGATCACCCAGAGTTTCTGTTTCTGTATCAAAAGCATAGAGTCCAAGGCGGTCTTGCCCATTGTAGGTTGCAACATAGATGTATCGTCCATCTCTCGAAAATCCATGGAAAACAGGCAAATCATCAGCATCAAAGCGGGTCAGATCGAGGTTGTGAAATTTCTTGTCGTTGCGATTGCGGAGTCTGATCACCGGCTTGTTGTTGCTTAGCCCGAAACCGATTCTTACTCTTCCCTGTTGATCAGCAAACCAGTGGGTTATGCTGTCCTGGTACTTCTGCACTCGCTTCATCTTGTTGTTGTAAATATTCAGCTTGTAGACAGTGGGTCTTGCCCATTTCTTCTGAGCCAGTGATATCAGTACGTGCTGATCATCCTCGTGCAGGTAACTGATGATGCGATCATTGAACTGCGCCATCACATTTTCAGGCATACCAATCACCGAATTACCGGCACTGTCAGACTTATTTCTTTTACGTTTTGGCACCAGTTGCATCATGTTGGAGCCGTCCGTATTCACTGCAACCAGATTGGTAATAATGATTTTCTGGTCAACACGCGGCATGCTGGTTGCCGACCTGATGGAACAAACGATACGCTCGAGGTTCGCCCAGTTGCACCAGTTGAATAGAAACCTTTCCGGATCTGGAGCCATCAGCAAACGGAATTTTTTGCTCTTGAGATCAAGCAACACGACATGAAAGCTGCCATTGATCGGTTTTAAAGCGACCATCTGCGATCCGTCCGGGGATAACCTGGGTTGGCTTAGACTCGGTAAGGATGCCAGGGTTTCTACGGGCATTGGTGTCGTAGCATATCCTGGACCGCTGATCGTGTAACAGACGATCAGCAGGATAAATTTTAGTGACCGGATGTTCATTATTAACTCCCGGTATCTGATTGGTCAGTGAAAGCAACTGCTTGTACATAAGTTAACACAGAGCCGGGCTTAACCAACGAGTTTTTAGTCCGGGCGATATACTCGCTGTTGGAAAATGCCACGATCCATGGAGAGTCACAGTGAAAGCGATCTTCATTCTTCTTGACAGCCCAAAACCGTAATTACCTGCCCGTACTCCGTTCCCGCTGGAAGACGCTGGAACAATGTCAAAGACACGTTGCCGTTCAATATCGCGGAAGACCCGGGTCAGCAACACAAGCTGGCGGGAACGGATGTCGAACAGAAATACATTGAGCTATTACGACAAACCATGCAGAAGATGGATGCGCCGTCGGAGCAGTATGAAAGACTGGGATTATGAACATAATTATTCCTGTGAAATTTGCTGGCTAGCTTGTTGTTGTTGCACCACCATCACTGGGAACGGTTACACCGGTAACAAAACTCCCTGCTTTTGAAGAGAAGAAGATCACCAAACCCGCCGCATCTTCCATTGCACCGGATCGACCCATGGGTTGTGCAGCCAGTAATTGGCGCTCCATTTCTTTAGTGGCAAACAAGGGTGCAGTCATTTTCGATTTGAATAGTCCCGGGGCAATCACGTTGACATTAATGTGATCCTGCATCAGGTCCCTCGCCATCTGCACACTCAATTGACCCAGACCCGCTTTGGCCGCGACATAGGAGTAGTTCTGTAAATTGCTCGGTCGGAGGCCATTCACCGAGGTGATATTCACAATGGAGGCGCGATTGTCCGGAGTCGCGGCATTACGTAACAGGGGCAGCAACTGCTGTGACAGAAAGAAAGGCCCTTTGACATCAAGATCGACAACTTTGTCCCAGGCTTTTTCCGAAAATTCGTCAATCGGTGAACTCCACGTCAAGCCCGCATTATTCACCAGTATATTCAGTTTCTGTTCTCTTGCCTTTATTTCATCGGCAAGTTTCTTGCAGCCTTCAAGTGTGGACACGTCCGACGGAATTGCAAAGCACTCACCATAGGCTGATAGAGTCTCCGCGGTTTTCTTGCAGGCGTCCAATTTCCTGGAAGCCACATACACCCTGGCACCTGCACGCACCAGACCCTCAGCGATCATCAGGCCAATACCTCGAGTTCCACCCGTCACCAGGGCAACCTTATTCTCCACACTGAACAAATGCTCATAAAATGTGTTACTCACAAGCAATCCTCCTTGGATTTCGCTTCCCGGAAGGCAGGACCCTCCACCAGAATTTCAAGTCTAAACCAGGCAGCCATCTCCAGTCTTGAAATAACACTGCGAAAAGAAGTATGTTTAGCCTTTCACTTTAAAATTAAGGCTACCATGACAGAAGTAACCAAACCCGGTCGTAACGAATGGATCAATAAACTCACTGCCAAAGGCGAAGATTATGAACTCATCCCTGGAGAGGTATGGGGACGAAAATGCCGCCTATTTAAAAATGCACCACCAACCCTGAGAGAAGTATTCGAGGACTCGCGTAGCAACGAAACCTTTCTGGTTTACGAGAACGAGCGTTACACCTTCGAGGAAACTCAGCAGCGTGTCTGCCAGATCGCTGCTATTTTAATCAATGACTATGGCATTCAAAAAGGTGATCGCGTTGCCCTCTCCATGCGCAATTTCCCGGAATGGGTGATGATCTTTAATGCAATAACTTCTATCGGCGCTATCGCGGTGGCAATGAACGCGCTTTGGTTGACCGATGAAATGGCCTATGGACTAACCGATAGCGGCAGCAAACTACTGTTTGCAGATCAGGAACGATTAGACCGCCTTGAACCCGTCTATAAGGATCTTGGCATCCAGGTTATCGCCATTCGACCGCAAAAAGCATTGCACAACGATATCCCCGACTTGAAGGATCTGCTGGCAAACTCAGTCGTCAGCGCAATGCCCCAGGTCGACTTGCAGCCCGGTGATCCAGCAACTATTTTCTACACGTCGGGATCCACAGATCACCCGAAGGGAGTCGTATCCTGCCACCGTAATATTATTTCCGCCCTGTTATCCTGGGAACTGGATATTCAGTCACGTATAGCAGAACTTGAACTCACACCCGAGCCTCCTGAAAATCAACCGGCAGTTCTGTTGGCGGTACCTTTGTTTCATGCAACCGGTTCGCATGCGGTGATGCTCTCCTGTTATCGCAGCCAGCGCAAAATGGTTTGCATGTATAAATGGGATGTTGAAGCAGCCGCAGAACTCATCGAGCGCGAAAAGATTGCCGGTTTCACCGCACCGGCAGCCATGACCGGGGATCTGGTTGAAACAGCAAAAAGAACCAACCGCGACCTGAGCAGCCTGATGACCGTTGGTGGTGGTGGTGCGCCGCGTGCTCCCGATCAGGTGAAGAACATCGCCAAATCTTTCGAGAATGCCATGCCCGGCACCGGCTGGGGGATGACGGAAACCAATGCGATTGGCACCGGTATCGGTGGCGAAGACTACCTGGAGCATCCGACCAGCTCTGGCCGCATTTCAGCCGTGCTGGATATTCGTGTGATGGATGAGCAGGGCAATGAGTTAGCCGCTGGCGAATCTGGTGAGCTGCAGATTAGAGGTACCTCGGTTTTTCAAGGCTACTGGAACCGCCCCGAAGCAAATACCGAAACCTTTGTTGATGGTTGGATGCGAACCGGCGATGTTGCCTACGTGGATGATGAGGGCTACCTTTACATCGTGGATCGCATCAAGGATCTGGTGATTCGTGGTGGCGAAAACATCGGTTGTGCCGAAGTTGAGCACGCGCTGCTTGAACATGACCACATCCTGGAAGCCTCAGTATATGCCGTACCCGACGAGCGACTCGGTGAAGAAGTCGGGACTACTCTGTACTGCAGTGCTGATCTGTCCGAAGATGATATTCGCAGTTTCCTCCTGGACAGAATCGGGCGTTTCAAGCACCCGCGTTATATCACGTTTAGTTCGGAACCATTGCCCAGAATCGCTGCGGGGAAGATCGACAAACGGCAGATTAGAAAAGAAGCCCATGCCAGATTGGGAACTCCCGGATAACCATATAATACCAAGAACTTTTACCCCCAATCCCTGAAGGAAAACAGTGCCATGAACGATCAACTACCCAGGTCTGTAAAGATTACCGACGATACTATGCGAGAAGGTCTGCAGATTGAAAATGCAGATATCCCAGTGTCAGAGAAACTGAGACTTCTCGATGCACTGGGGGAGACCGGTGCAAAGGTGATCTCCATTGGCTCATTTGCACACCCCAAGTGGACCCCCCAAATGGCGTGCATTGATGAGATAGCCGAGACATTCGTACCGAAACCGGGCATTACCTATACCGCTGCTGTCTTTAATCGCAAGGGCTTCGAGCGTGCCGACAAGTGGTTTCCGAAGATAAATGTGAGACGAACGCTCTTCAGTACGCAGGTTGAGCTGTGCGATTCATTCGCCAGGCGTAACTACAATCGCACCCAGGCGCAACAAATCGCCAGCATCGACGACACGATCCAGCGGGCTTGCAAAGCTGGAGTGGAATACGGTGCAGTGGGACTCGGCAATCCGTTTGGTTCCAACTTCGAAGGTCCATTCTCGCTGGATCAACGCATGGAAATGATGACCCTGATGATGGACAAGTGGTTCCAGGCGGGTTTAAAAGTAAACAGATGCTCATTTTCCGAGGCCATGGGCTGGAATACTCCGCTTGCTGTCAGGGAGACGATTCTGGCCATCAAGGACAAATGGCCGGATATCACGGATTTTCATTGCCATTTTCACAACAACAGAGGTGCTGCCATTGCCAGCTACTACGAAGCACTGCAACTGGGCGCCAGAGAATTCGATACCTGTCTCGGCGGCATGGGGGGGTGTCCATACTGTGGTAATGGTCGAGCAGCCGGTCATGTTCCGACTGAAGACTTCGTGGACCTTTGTCATGAAATGGGAATCGAAACGGGATACAACCTGGCCAAGTTAATTGAAGCGGTCGCGATTGCTGAAGAAGTGGTCGGTCATCCATTGTGGGGTCATGTATCCAAGGCCGGACCCAGACCTCGCGGGGATGATCTGTATCCCGTGGATATGCCTTTTGTGGAGACACTTGAGGAAGCCGCACACTTCCGAAAAGGCAGCAGCGTTTACGCTAATCAGTTGTCTCCATGGCAGCAAGGAGACGCGTTGTTCCGCTGAGAATTCACCGAACCCGGGCTGCACTGCCCTTTAGCTGGTCGCAAGAGGTCTACTCATGGGTAACCCGGACAAGTACGTTTACCCGCTGCCGGTGGATCTTTTGGACCCCCGGCGAAACACTGGGCAATGGACATCCACAGCACGGAGGTTTCTCCAACCAGGGTGAGATTCACATCGCCAATATTTCTTCCCTGCGTTACCACATGGCAGAAATCAACAGCAGTCCCCGCAATATAATTGTGGTCGTTTGGTTTGTTCCATTCCCATATAGCACCAGAGGGAGCCTCCAATTTAACGTAGGGAGTGTTCGGCGGCACATCCATCTGGCGGTTGGCGAAGGTCCAGCCAAATGTTCGCACACCTATGACAGCAACGTTCTTAATACGGTCAGTGTTGGTGCGTTTAAATTGATACAGGTCATAGATATCCTGTGCATGGGACCAGATTTCCATCTGTCTCGCGGTCGCGAACATCTTCACACCCATATCCGGACCGAACCAGGGGACCCTTTGCGCCGGATCAGAATTACCCAGCAACTCGCACATCTCGCCGAAATGGGACCACCATTGATCGAACAGTTCCAAACCTTCCGGCCTGGCGTCTTCGGTGGTCGCCGAGACACTGGTTTTAAGGGCTTGTTCACTTACCGATTGCCGGAAACCTTCGGGATCCTTTATCGACTTAACGGCAGCCAGATCGGTTCCATGCAGGTGCTGCACCACCTGATTTACCGTCCAATTGTTGAAAGGTGTCTCACCGGACCATGCCGCTTCATCCAACGTCTTCAAATACCGGTATAGGTCTTCCCCCTCCGCCTTTAAATCGCTAACCATTTGCAACACCGATAACTCCTTAACCGTTTGTTTGCCTTGATGATGATTGTTTTTTTCTGGACTGTACCTGCTGTCTCATGTCCGAATGATAACCCTTCTACTGGAGCAATAAAATTAATAAAGCATGAGTAACAAATTCATTCGGCTTATCAAACGACCACTTATCAATGAAATAGCCGCCTTTCCTCTTTAGATTGATTTTTCACTGAATGCGACGACCCTATTTTTACCGGAATTCTTACCTTCGTACAAAGCACTATCAGCATTCCTCAAGCATTCGTCAGTATCTATTGAATTATCATGCAGCGTACATACTCCAAATGTCATGGAGATCATGAGCGTTTGATCTTTGAATTTAAAGGCTGTTTTTGCTATTACCTGGCGTACTTTTTCAGTGATCGCCACGGCGCCTTGCTGGTCGGTTTCCGGTAGTAGAAAAAGAAACTCCTCACCACCCCATCGAGCAATACTATCTTGCTTTCTTATTATAGATTTCATTAGGTTGGCTAAGTGAACCAGGACGTAATCACCCCATTCATGACCATGGGTATCGTTAATTTTTTTAAAGTCATCAATATCAGCAAGTACCAGCGACAGAGGACTGCCACCGCGTTTGCGTCGTGTTTTTTCTGACTCAATCTTTTCCAGCATATCTCTTCGATTCGACAAATTGGTCAGCGGATCGGTAAGGGCAAGAAGTTTGATTTTTTGGTAGGCTTTTTCCAGCTCGATAGTGCGTTCTTTTACTCTGTGTTCCAAATTCGAATAATGCCTGGCGTTTTCAATCGAGATGGCAACCTGGGAAGAAATAATGCTTAGTAATTCCAAACGGTCAGAAGTAAAAGTGCCGATTGAGAGATTGTTTTCGAGATACAATATCCCGAATAACCGCCCCTGGTTAAGAATGGGTAGACAAAGGATTGATTTGGTTTGATGCGCGGTGATATACGAATCTTTAGTGAAGCCACCTTCTTTGGCTGCATCGCCAAGCAGGAGCGGTTCTTTAGTTCTGGCAACATAGTTGACCACTGCCACGGAAAGTCCCTGGTGGTTTTCAATGGGAATCGACGATAAAACGGCAACCGTCTCAATTCCCGGGGATGCCTCAGCTTCTACCAGTAATTTGTTCCCTTCCAGAAGAATGAGATATCCTTTTTCTGCTCCGGCATTTTCTATCGCAATCCGCATCATTTTTGACAGCAAATTCTCTAATACGATTTCTCCAGAAATAGCCTGGGATGCTTTTATCACAGTAGAAACGTCCAGCTTTTCCGATGTTTGTGAACCTGTATTTAATGCTATGGGCGAACCCGTGTTGGTTATTATTGGAAGGGATGCAAGGATTTCCGAGTAGTTGTTTTCTAAGTGTTTAGTAACGGCTTTTGCGCCTCGATTGAAATGCCAATTAAAAGCAGTGGTCATATAAATACTGGCTATTTTCTTTTTATCTATGGAAATATAGAATCTTGCAGCCAGTTCAGAAGCAATCGCCATTCCATACGGGTCTGTATTTATTTCACAGAGATCGAGGGCTTTTTCATAATGATCCATAGCGCTAATAATATCGCTGCTAATTCGCGCAGATTCAGCTTCAACCAGATAATATCGGTATAAAAATTTCGTCGGGGTTGCATCTGACCATTTTTTTAAGAGTGCCTGGTTTTCGGTTACTTTTTTAAGGATAGAATCCTGTTGGTCCCCGGGTTCTGAGGGATAGTTGATAAGTCTGATGATGGAGCCAAAAAAATTAATATGTACGGCGGCAAGCGTCCCCTGAACACTCTCTGCATATCGTTCAGCCTTAACGATATATTCATAGGCATTTGAAAATTCTTCAAATGCATTATACAGTTGAAACTTGGCACTATAGAGATTACAAAGTGCGGAGTAATCCCGCTTATCAAGCAGTTCTTTTTCTAATTTCGTCTCGTCAATTGCTGTTCCGACCAGTAGGGTAGGTGTGTCACTTTTTCCCAGCAAGTTGATCACCATCTGCCACCAAATCCCGTGAATATTGATGACATTCCTCTGATGAATCTGATCGATCATTTTGTGATGTTCAGCCATATTCCGTTCAAGCTCAGTCAATTTAACGGCACTACCCACTGAGTAGGTGTCGGCCAACATCAATCCAAATGCTGCGGGTGACAGACTTCCGGCTTCGATTCCGATCTGGTAGGCTTCCAGACCTGCGGCCGCACATCGCTCATCATCTTCTTTCCAATGACGAATAAACAAGTTATACAAATAAACGATATCGGACTTTAATCCCTGCGCGTTGTATTTATCGATAATCTTAAAAGCCAGTTTGCCAAACCGATAACCGCCATCAATATCCGCCATTCCAACGATAAGAATGATGCCATAATTGGCATATGCGTATGCCGCTAATGGATGATTCCCATAGGTGAGGTGTATTTTAAGTTGCTGCAAAATAATAAAGGGAGAAAGGCCTGAAGCGCTCTGATAGCTTGGCGACAGGATGTCCGCCAATATTCGAATTGCTGACAGCATTTCCGGGTTGGTCATATCCGCTTGGTCAATAAGATCCGCATCGGTTTTGCCCGATATTGACTGCATGACTTCCAGCGTTTGCTCACCCAGAAGAGTATCGTCAGGTGCTGACGGTATATCGACGCCAAGTGAGTTTAAGGCGCTCACACCTGCTTCAATCGCCTTTCCAAAGTTCTGCTGGGCAGTGTAAGCCTTGATCCGTGTGCTGAGTATATTGATTGTATCGACAACATTACGAACCCGCTCTAGCGCCATGTCCGCCAAATAATTCAGTCGATCAAATTCACCATTGAGGTAGGCCGTTTCGATTGTTTGTGAGTAAGTATCAAGCGTTAATTTGTATTGCTTTTCCCAACTATCTTCGGAATGCAGTTTCAACGCGACATTAAAATATTTTGACGCAGGATAAAAAGCGGCGGATGCATTTGCTTTTTTCCCCGCCTGAAGATTCATTTCGATTAGTTTTACCCTCTCTGCATCATCCAATATCCATTCAGAGCCCTCATTTAGCTGATCAACGATATAAAATAACTGCTTTTTAAACGCCTCCGACGTGGTCTTTTCCAGGGCAAGTTTTCCAATTTTGTAATGATACTGCCCCTTTATTCTATCTGGAATTAACGAATATGCAGCCTCCTGAATTCGATCATGGTGGAAAATAAGTAGATTTCTGTTTCCAGTAACGAGACCTTCACTGATTGCTTCGGTAAAGTTCGCCAGCGTTTCATCAATAGGTATTTCCTGTATAACAGCAACTGTTTCAAGGTCAAATCGGTTGCCAATACAAGCGCTTATTTTTAATGTTTCGCGAGTTCCCTTTGAGAGTTTATTTATTTTACCCACCAGAAGATCCACCAGGTTGTCTGTTACCCGCATTTCTCTAATCTTGCTTGTGTGCCATTGCCACACTGAGTTTTTATCCAGTTCAATCAATTTATCATCAAACAGGATTTTTAAAATTTGAATCACGAAAAAAGGATTCCCGCCTGTTTTTGTATGTATTAATTCGCCCAACTCCTGACTTTCTTCATGAGGACAATGTAAATATTCCGTGAGTAGATGAATGATGGCATCAATGTCTAACGGCTTCAGGTTTATCCTGTTTATTTGAATAGATTCTCTGGACAGGTTTCTCCCCATGATCATGAGGGGATGCTCTTCGGTAACCTCATCATCTCTATAGGTGCCAATAATAAAAAAGTGCTTGATATCATTTCCGCATATAATTTTCTCGATCAGTTGAAGACTGGCCAGATCTGCCCATTGCAGATCATCGAGAAACAACACCACCGGATGATTCTCTTGCGGAAATACTCTTACAAATTTTTCCAATACATGAACAAATCGGTTTGCGGAGTCTTCTGCCCCCAGTTCGGGGACGCTCGGTTGCTCGCCAATAATAAGCTGGACATTGGGTATGACATCGGTAATTACTCTTGCGTTTTTCCCCAATGCCTGCATCAGTTTCCCTTTCCACTTTTCAACTTCTTGTTCATTCTCTGCAAGAATCTGCCCGATAAGGTTTTGGTAGGCTTGAATAATAGAACTGTAGGGTACATCTCTGCGAAACCGTTCATATTTTCCTGAAATAAAATAACCCCTTTTAGTAACGACGGATTTTTGTATTTCATGGACAAGTGCAGATTTACCGATACCCGGTTTGCCTGCAATAAGCGCGATCTGACCCTTTCCTTGTCTTACTTCTTCAAAGAGTGATAGCAAGTGTGCGATTTCCCTTTCCCTGCCATAAAGTTTCTGTGGAATAATAAAGCGATTGGAGCGGTCCTTTTGAGCTAATGCAAAATGACTTATACCGGTTTTATTTCTATACCTTTTTTGACATTCTTTTAAGTCCGCCATTAGACCGAATGCATTCTGATAACGTTCTTCAGCTGCTTTCATTAATAGCTTCTGAATGATCCGGGAAATCATCTGTGGAATATTTTCACTGATACTGCCAGGGGGTGTGGGGCTAATAGCGATATGCGAATAGATGATCTCCATCGGATCTGCAGATAAAAATGGCGCCTTACCAATTAGCATTTCATAGAATAATATCCCCAACGAGTACAGATCGGTGCGATAATCAACACTGCGATTCACCCGCGCTGTTTGTTCCGGGGATATGTAAGGTAATGTGCTTTCTAATACTTCAGAATGATAAATATCATCGTTTTCCTTGGTCAAGAAACTTGATACACCAAAATTTGTAATTTCAACCTGTTTAGTCTCGGTATTGATAAATACATTGCGTGGCTTTATCGCTTCATGTGTTAATTCCTGTTTA
This sequence comes from Gammaproteobacteria bacterium, assembly GCA_030123805.1. GTDB lineage: Bacteria > Pseudomonadota > Gammaproteobacteria > Pseudomonadales > Azotimanducaceae > JASJXV01. The sequence goes on along the minus strand of JASJXV010000011.1, from coordinate 16,425 downwards.
TGAAGATTACCAAGCGTTTCAGAGAGTTTAAGCCCAATATTTAAAAACGTCTGAATATCGAATGGTCCTTTTCTCAGAGTTTTATCGATTGAAACACCATCAAACGCTTCCGAAATCAAAACATGCTGATCGTCCTGCTGGATTATTTCTATGATTTTTACAATACCATCTAAATCAAGCTTTTGAATTGTCTTGTGTTTCTGTACAAATCTGGCGGTATCTGATGCTGTTGGGTTCCGGTCTTTGAACCATGTGATGGTAACCGGTGTAGAATCTCCTTGCCGATGTCCTGAGAAGACAGTAAAGCCTAGCGTCTCGTCAATTTGTTCTGCAACCGTATAGTCTTTAATTCGCCGCATCGTGGATTAGCTCAACAGTCAAATCAATCGTGATCAAGTGAAAAAAGTATTGGCATAGTAAACCACTTTTTCACCGCTCTTCAACGCATATCTGAAAGTCAAAGATCGAGTTGAGCCCTATCGATTGAGGATGTTGTACTGAATTTTGTGCCCATGTTGCTGCTTGCGCCAGGTATCGTAGAAGGCTATGGTCACCGCATGGACGGGGTAGCACCGCAGGTGGGTGCTTCACCTTTTTTAATGGTTGCTGATTGAATTGACAGATTTCAAACATTCAGGATTTGAGAACCGTGATGATTAAATCATTTATTCTGAAAGAACCCATGGTTCTTTTTTTATTTTTAGCTGTACTGATCTTTGCATATGACTCACTGACAACAGATCCCTATGAATCTGAAAAAGTCCTGGTTATCAGCAAAGGTAATATTCGTCATCTTACCGCGGGATTTGAGAAAACCTGGCAGCGACCGCCGACCCGGGAGGAATTAAAGCGACTAATCGACGAGCGGATTCGTGAGGAGGTGTACTATCGGGAGGCACTGGCGCTTCGTTTGGATGAGGATGACACGATTGTACGACGCCGATTAAGACAAAAGTACGAGTTTCTGGTCGAGGATCTGGGAAACTATGCACGCCCTTCGGATGAAGCGCTTGGTTCATACCTGAACAAGCATCCCGATATATTCAGACTTGAAGCAAAGCTTGCCTTCCAACAGATTTTTCTCGATCCCGACAAACCCCGGAATACCCTTGCCTACGTTGAGTCCCTCAAAGAACGCTTGCGTAGCGAGTCATTCGACAAATCCAGACTGCGGGAACTGAGCGATTCCTTCATGTTGGCTTTTAACCACCCGGTAACAGGCGCCCGGGTTATCGATGCAAATTTTGGCTCGGGTTTCGCAGATCAACTAATGGCCCTGCCCATTGGCAGTTGGCAAGGACCTGTAACGTCAGGCTATGGTATTCATCTGGTTCATATCAAGCACTATATGCCCGCCCGGAACCCATCCCTGGAAGAAGTCAGGGGGCGGGTTGTCATCGAATGGCAACGCGCGCAAAAACAAGCCTATGTGCAGAAACATTATGAGTCCCTGCTGCTGAAATATGAGGTGGTCATTGAAGACGACTATCTCAACCAGGGGGAGGATGCGTGATGGCACCAGGTCTTGACCAGGCTGCCAGATTTCTGTCCGGCCTTATGCTAATCATATTATCCACCCAGAGTGCGGCGCACGAAGTCAGGCCAGCTTATCTGGATATCCGCGCTGAAAGCGATACCACCTATCAGATCTTCTGGAAGGTACCGGCTCAGGGTGGAGTCGGATTACCCATCACTATACGCTGGCCGCAACTCTGCCAGATCGATGGCTTGCCCGATACCCGGCTGCTGAATGCCAGCTATATCGAACGTTCTACCCTGAAATGTTCAGCTCCGATAGAGGGGCAGGTAGTTGAACTGCAAGGCTTGGAGAACACACTTACGGATACGTTAATCAGGTACACAAACCTTGCTGGTCAGGTCCAGAGCGACCGTCTTACACCATCATCCACGGCGATTACCATCAAGAGTGAACCAAAGGCATATGCGGTGCTTGTGACTTACCTGGAATTGGGTGTAGAGCATATCTGGTTCGGAATTGACCATTTGCTTTTCGTGATTTGTCTGCTGTTTATAGCAGGCACCTTCAGGCGGGTGTTGATAACCATTACCGGTTTCACGATAGCACACTCCATCACCCTGATATCTGCTGCATTGGGTCTGGTTACACTAAATCCTGCGCCCGTTGAAGCGGTTATTGCGCTGAGCATAGTATTTGTCGCAAGAGAGATCGTTCTGGGGAATAAAACCTCAGTGGCATACAGATATCCGGTTGCCGTCGCGTTTATCTTTGGGCTGTTGCATGGGTTTGGTTTTGCCGCTGCACTGGGTGAGATTGGATTGCCCTACAGCGACAAATTGCTGGCACTGCTGATGTTCAATCTGGGTGTTGAAGTAGGGCAGGTAGTCTTTATCACCGCCGTAATATTGGTTTCCGGATATGCCAGAAAGTGGGCCAACAAAGCCCAGGCAGGAAACCTTACCTATTTTTCCAGCTATGGTATTGGTGTTATTTCATGCTACTGGTTTCTTATCCGGCTATTGGCAATCTAGTGATACCACCAACAAACGGATGTTTAAATCCTCTAAAGAGCAAGTCTAGAGTGGCAGATGCTTTATAAAAGCAACCTATTTTGAACCCGCATCGCTCGCTGCACGGGACGCCCACCAGGTGCCGAAAAATCGGAGTGCGATGGGTACTGCTGCACCCGCAGCAGCTACCCACGCGAACAGGCTGTTAAAAAATCCGGGTTGCGTAATCGCAAGGAAAGCCAGACCGAAGATCACTAGCACCAGGACCGGTATTCTGATTCGATCCCAGGTACTGGTCACTTCAGAATGCCATGCAACCATGTCTTCAATGGGTTCTACACTTTGAATAAACCACTCGAAACTTTTGTTGAAAATCCTGTAATTGGGGTCCCGTCGCAGATAACCACGTTGCTTCAGCTTCTGGGCGACTTGCCAGTTGTTGGGATTGACCGGTCGATCGTGGGCCAACTGGATCAGGGTAAACTTTTCCACGTGGCTGCACACGTCCCACATAAGCTGATAGATGGCTCTGGCACGCGCCAGTACCAGATTAATAATCTGCTGCTCCACATATCCATCCAGCAACGCGTCTTGTTCAACCTGATGGCGGATGTCTTGTAGATTGGGATGAAAGCACTCTTCATACAGCAGTCTCCTTGCAGCAGTCACTTCATCCGCTGTTTTTTCTGGGGGTTCTTCTTCATAGTAGTGGCGCGAGAAATATGACAGTGCGATTGCCAGCCTGGCAACCAGTTTGCTATCCAGGTCCTGATCCACAATGAGTCTCTGGTTGAGGTAACTCAGAATATCCATGGAAGTGATGATGAAGATTGATACATCGGTTTCATGGAGCAGAAATTCAAGCAATTCAACTCGCAGTTTGACTAATTCAGGATCTTTAATCAGTTCATCGAAATGATCCACAACAACAACATCATGGGTATCTTTGGCACTCCGCAGAAGTTCGGCTATCGATGCATGCACGGTTACCTTTCTGAAATCCAGCATAAACAATCGTTCCACGCCAATAAATTCCAGAAACCCCCGTCTTGACCGCTCTGCCATACCAAAAACTATCTGGTGCATTCGGGACGAGGGCAAGGGTGCAAGCAATGCAGCGCCCTTGGCCAGGTTACTGACCTGCAAACCCATCAACTTGGTTGACCAGCGCCAGATAAATATGGCCAACAAGGCAATTAGAAGCAAGACAAACAGAGCATAGAGTGCTTCTTCCTGATTCTTCCATACAGGACCATAGAATCCCTTGTAGGTCTCCTCTAACAATACCTCGTCCATCAAATCAAGATGATACGCAGGTCGTATTTGAAGGGCCTCTTCTGAGTATATTGGTAACTGCGACATCCTCTGGCATAGCCATGCAGATAGCAGACCCTGTTGGTAGCTTTGACAGTTGATAGGCTCCAATTTGACTTCTGGTCTGGTATCGCCGGGGAACGGATCCATCATCTTCCAATATCGCGCAGCCTTTTTCTTGTCTTGTTGCTGCGCCATGGTCTTTGCTTGCCATGCAACCTGCCTATCTTGCTGAATATCCCGCTGCAAATATTGATGCGTATGCTGTGCATTGACAATGAAATTAAAGGCAATATCCCTGGCATAATCATGAAATTTGACGACTGGCAGAACCGTAATCGAAAACATGAAGAGCAGCATCGCGGCAACGAGACAAACAAGTCGCATATCGGTATTCAAAAAAACGATCTCTCCGAGATTTCGGCTCATCTGTCGGATTCCAAGTAACAGAACTGGAATGAAAAGACTACTGGCAAGCAATCCGCTTTTGTTGAACATGTACAGAGCCAGCAGCATCGTCAGCAACAGAAACACTGATAAATGGCGGAAGGTTATCCGATTTAGCCATGAGACCATTCGCTCGCGCCCCAGCATGTAAGTCGCCAGCATGTAGGAAGCCGCAAATAATAGAAATATCCCAAACCACACTGCCCACACAGCTGTCGTTGCCCCGGCTGCTTCCAGCAGGAACAACTCGTACAGATCCTTGTTATAAAAAGTCACCAGATTCCAGTCTGCCCCATCAATGCCAATCGACTGGACATTGAAGCGATGCTCGCTGCCATGATACTGTGCTTCAACCTGACCATAACCTACATTTACCGCGACAATCAGTTGACTCGGATCATCAACTTCCTCAAACAATTTCAGTTGCTTGCTACTGTCCTGATCGGAGTGGAACAGAACGGTCCCTGTTTTGTCTATCACCGCATAGCCAAACCCGAACGGCGCGGCCGATTCCATACTCCACATCTCGCTGGACATTACGATCACACAGGGGGAGCTTGCACCGGCTTTTTCTTTGTCTTTACATTCTGCAGGCATACTGATCACCACAGACTGTTCCCCGGTAGTACGGGATTCGATCACATCGACAAAAAATCTCGACCCCTCTTCCGGGTCGCTTGCAAACTTGTAGAGCGATGTCTTGTTTTTAGGCAGGGCTCGTTGAAAATATGCGCGATCCGCAAAATTACCCGGTCGAGTCACGACCGAACTGGTAGACCATTTCACCATTTGCTCGCCATTCTCATCCATGAGATAGAGCATTTTCAATAGTGGGTAGTGGTATGTCCCTGGATTGTCTCTCAACAGATAAGGTCGTTGCTCAGCACATTCTGATTTCTTTTCTGCTAGCGCTTCCCCTTCCAATACCGCATCCGCTCTCGCTGAACATCTTCGCGGTTCCTCATTATATGTTGTAATCATCTTCTCTTTATTAGCCAGCAGAGTCGTTACTTGCGCCTTTAACTCATCTGTAAAGGCCTCCCTCAGCTCGATGCCAATCTTCCTGCTTTCCAGATCCAGTCGGGAGAAGAACTGATTCGAGATTCTGATATGCAGTATCACAACCGTGATCAAAGCAACGGCAATGCAGCCGCTGGCTTACCTGTATCCACAGATCATGTCGGTACACAGTGTCATAGGGACCAAAGTAGCGCATTCTCAGAAATGGCCAGCCTAATATAAGCAAGGTAAGTAAAAAGACAAACCCGACCAATTCAGTGGTTGGAAATTCCAATTTATCACTGACTAACTTGTCCTTGCTGATTAGCGCCACCATCGTCCATGACTTGGTCTCTGGTTGGGTTTTTATCTGCACAGGTGCTTCAAACACCAGATATTCAATCTGCTGAAAGTAGCGCACCATCCTACTGATGTTATCAGTTAGTACCGCTTTGACACTTTCATCATTCTCCGGATGAACAGACTGTCGCAGATCACTCAATTTACCAATGCGCCCACGCTGGGGATGCTTCTGGTATATCGTCACGTCATCGGAGTCAAACAACAGGATATCATCAAATCGGTTATTCGAATCCAGGTCTCCCAACAGAGTCGAAGTAATAGCGGGCAGAGTAAATTCATCAATCTCGAAGGTAATTCGATCACGATCTTTTTTGGTCAATGTTTGCGATGGGGACGAGATACTGCTACCTTTTATAATCAGCCTTTTCAGCTTTTTAGCTTCCAGCCCCAAATAGTTCTGTTCCAGCACAGATATACTATTTTTCAGTCTCTCATTCTGGTTCTCATTCTGGCATTCGTCGTCGCAGTTCTGTTTCTCAACTTTCTTCCCGATGCTATTCCTGACGACGGTGAAAACGTTGTTTATGCGCGCTTCGGTTCGAATTGCAGTGCTAGCCAGATAGGCGTATCGGCTGGACAAAAATCGACTTTCCCTGTTCTCAGTGTAGCCGATATAGGCCATAAGAAAGGGTACTATCAGGATCAGCAAGGAAAATGATAGCGGTCCAAGCCACTGGTAAGGGTGCTGTGATCTCGCCAATTGTTTATTTTCTTGTTGCGAAGAAAATTATCCTAATACAATAACCGGATCATGTTAAGCATTTGTTCACTAGCACATCTGCCAGTGAAATTTGCTAACCAGGTAGGCAGAGTTTTTTTCAGCATGGTTCTGATTTGGGTCGGGTAACCTTGCTGCCTGTCCTTTCAGTATCGTGCCTACTTGTGTAAACGGCACGGCTATTCATGACGATTGATTTACAAAAATACGCTTTCCTTCCCCAGGTCAGTCTGGTATTAATGATACTTATGAAATATCTGTACCCCTGAATGGGGCGAATTATAAAAACTACACGCAACTCCAACGTTCTCGAAAAGCAGCCGATATTCTGGTTCTACGGTTCCGCTTCTATCGCCTATGGCATCAAGAATAATGCCTTCAGTTACTTGCTCCTGATTTACTCCAATCAGGTACTTGGGCTGCCCGGTTATCTTGCTTCCCTGGCTCTGGCAATTGCGATGTTATGGGATGCAGTGTCTGATCTGTTCCTGGGTCATTGGTCGGATAAGACCAGCACTCGGCTGGGACGTCGGCATCCATTCATGTACGTGGCCCTCTTCATGCTCCCCTTGTGTTTCTACGCTTTGTTTAATCCCGTTGTGGAGCTAGACGAGACAAATACGTTCACCTATGTGTTGGTGCTAGCGATACTTATCAGGACAGGTACGACACTTTTTGAAGTACCATCCACAGCACTGCTGCCGGATCTGGAAACGGACTATGACCGCCGCAACAAGTGGCTGGCACTCCGGCATGCATTTGGCTGGTATGGGGGTAATGGCCTGCACACCATTAACTTTATGTTCTGGGTGGGCGCTTATGGTGTGGCAGTACAAACAGGCTACACCATCTACGGTATTGTCGGCGCTCTGGTAATCTTCCTGGCCATTCTTGTCTCTGCCGCTGGCACCCAGAAAGCGGCTGCAGCAATGCCGCGACCTAAAGATACTTTCAAGTTTAAGGAGATCCGCCGGGAAATTGGCCAGATCTTTCAATCAATCAGGAATAAGAACTTTGCGGCCCTGTTTTTCTACGGGCTCACAGTCGGAATCGCCGCTGGCCTCGGGATGGCCCTCTATCTGTACAATACCACTTACTTTTTCGGTTTTAGCGGACCCCAGATAGCAGTGACAGGGATTGGCGTATTGGTTTCCCCGGCAATTGCCTATTGGGCAGCGCCCTATTTCGGCCGTGTCTACGGCAAGAAAAAGGCTGCTATCGGCGCCATTCTCGTGAACATTGCGTTATACCCCATCCCTTATATCCTGCTCCTGGCAGGTTTTTGGCCGGAAATCGGGAGCTGGCTGGGTCTTTACATCTACTCTGTATTCGTTGTGGTCGAGGTCGTCTGTGGCATTATAGGCGGTGTACTGCTTGATTCTATGATGGCTGACGTGGTTGAAGACAGTGAATTGGTCACGCAGCGACGTTCGGAAGGATTGTTTTATGCAGCGAGAGGTTTTGCCGCAAAAGCAATTTCCGCCGGAGGCATTATCGGAGCAGGCACCATTATATCGTTGGTTGGCCTGGACGGCATTACCAGTGTCGAACAAGTGACGTATGAGATTCGATACAATTTGGCAATCCTATTTTTGCCGTTATATTGCTCTTTATTCCTGCTCGGCCTTTATATTGTTTCCCGTTACCGAATCGATCGTGAAGGGCATAGCTCAAACCTGGAACGATTAGCCGAGCGTTACCGGGCGGCAAGAGATACCCCGCGATGAACGGGCCCATCAGTCCACCAGATGCAGCGGCAATGCCGTTGTGTATTTTACCTTGGTCAAAGCAACATTGGAGTTGACATCATGGAGCGCGGTCATCTGGGATAGATGGGTACGAAAGAAATACTCATAGGACTCGATATCCCGCGTGACTATTTTCAACAAAAAATCATACTCTCCCATCATCGTGTAACATTCCAATACCTCGGGGAAGGCATTGATCTCTTCTTCAAACTCCGGCAACAGGTGTCTGTTGTGGGCTGCCAGTTTCACCCGCGCAAAAACTGTAACATTCAGTCCCAGCTTTTTCTGATTCAGCAGCCCTACGCGGGCATCAATAAACCCCAACTCTTCAAGCCGTTTGATACGCCGCCAACAGGGCGGTTGTGTTAAGCCAACACGATTGGCTATTTCTGAAGTATTCAAACTTGCATCCGTCTGCAGAATCTTGAGGATGTTACGGTCATAATTATCCAATTTGTCTAGCATAATATTACCCCATATATCTATATATACGCATATTATATACTTATTTGCCCGATATTAACGGGTAATACACATAAAGTATTGCCGGATTTCAGGGTATATTATTACAGTAAAAATTCTTCCCTTTTGCGATGGATAGCAGAACATGACTGATCAATACCAGAGTAAATTGGTTATACCAGAGGCGCCCTTCAGACCCGGGGATAAGCCAGACTATTCCTTCATGTCACTGCCCTCACCGAATGAATCTATCAAACCGGATTGCATGGCTGATCCGGCTGAAATGAAAGATCTGGCTTACGGCATGGTTCGGGTGCTGGATGATGATCAACATGCCCAGGGCGCCTGGGATCCCCAACTATCTATCGAGAAACTGCAAGCTGCTCTTGAATATATGGTCAAAACCCGAATATATGACGACCGTATGTTTCGCATGCAGCGTCAGGGCAAGCTTTCCTTCTATATAAAGTGTCTTGGTGAAGAGGCTATCGCCGTTGGCCAGGCCATGGCACTGCAATTCGGTGACATGTTGTTTTCAACCTACCGGCAACAGGGTTTGCTGTTTGTACGTGACAGGGGACTGGTTGATATGATGTGCAGCTGTCTTTCAAACTCCAAAGACAATCAGAAGGGTCGGCAGCTTCCCACTCTCTACAGTTGGAAGGAAGGGAATTATTTCTCGGTTTCCGGAAATCTGGCAACACAGTTTTCGCAAGCTGTGGGGTGGGCGATGGCTTCTGCTTACAAGGGCGAAGACCACATTGCCAGTGCCTGGGTGGGTGAAGGCAGCAGTGCTGAGGCAGATGTGTATCACGCCTTACTGTTTAGTGCCGCATACCGTGCACCGGTACTTCTAAACGTTGTCAACAATCAATGGGCAATTTCCACACCGCAAAATATGGCTTCCGGTGGCACAACTTTTGCTGCACGTGGCCTGGGATTTAATTTACCGAGTATCAGGGTGGATGGCAACGATCTGCTGGCGGTTTATGCAGTGACTGAATGGGCAGCTAAAAGAGCCAGAAGCGGAGGGGGTCCTACCTTCATTGAACTCTTTACCTACCGTGCAGAGGCTCACTCATCCAGTGACGACCCCAATGCCTATCGAGCCAAAGACGAATGGCAAAGCTGGCCATTGGGTGACCCGGTGGAACGGTTAAAAATCCATCTGATAGAACGCCAACAATGGAGCGAAGAACAGCAGGAAGAACTGGAAGCCAACCTGACAAAGAAGATCAGCCAGGCCTGGAAGGAAGCCGAATCATTTGGCACTCTGGAGGACGGACCACACTGGCCACTGGAGTCCATGTTCGATGATGTATTTAAGGACATCCCCCCTCATCTACGTCGTCAGCGACGTAAGCTGGAGATGTAAAATGGCAACCATGAGCATGGTACAAGCCATAAACTCTGCACTCGATATTACTATGGAACGGGATCAAAACGTGCTCTGCCTGGGTGAGGATGTCGGCTATTTCGGCGGCGTTTTTCGGTGCACTGCAGGATTACAGGAAAAATATGGGCAACACCGGGTTCTGGATACGCCTATTGCGGAAGCGGGTATCATAGCGGCGGCTATCGGCATGGGTGTAAATGGCCTGCGCCCGGTAGCAGAAATCCAGTTTGCCGATTATATCTATCCGGCATTTGACCAGATTGTGAGCGAGCTCGCGCGCCTTCGCTATCGCAGTGGTGGTGAATTCTTCGCTCCTGTTACGGTGCGCGCTCCGTGCGGCGGGGGAATTCGCGGTGGACAAACACACTCCCAGAGCCCCGAGGGCATATTCACACACGTATGTGGTTTGAAGGTCATTATGCCATCAAATCCCTATGACGCTAAAGGACTATTGATCAGTTCAATCGAAGATGATGATCCGATTATCTTCTTTGAGCCAAAGCGTTGTTATAACGGCCCCTTCTATGGTGATCCCCATCAGCAGGCCGTGTCCTGGGCTGGTCATCCCAAAGGTGAGGTGCCTGAGGTTTACTACACCATTCCCATCGGCGAAGCCGCGATTGTGAGACCAGGTTCCGAAGTAACAGTACTGACGTATGGCACCATGGTTCACGTGGCGGAAGCTGCTATTGAAAAGTCCGGTATCGATGCAGAACTGATCGACCTTCGAACACTATTGCCCCTGGATATCGACGCGATCGTGGAATCGCTGCAGAAAACCCACCGTTGCGTGGTAATACATGAAGCAACTCGAACCAGTGGTTATGGCGCAGAGCTTATTGCAGATATTCAGGAGGAGTGCTTTTGGTTTCTTGAAGCACCCATCGTCCGCGTTACCGGTTGGGATACGCCCTATCCACATGCATTTGAGTGGCATTATTTCCCGGGCCAGGAGCGAATTATCGAGGCAATGAAAAGTACTTTGGAGACCTGAATGAGCCAGTACACAATGAAAGTGCCCGACATAGGTGAAGGCGTGGTCGAAGTCGAGATTGTCGAGTGGCTGGTGCAAGCCGGTGATACGGTTTCGGAAGATCAGCACATCGTCGATGTGATGACAGATAAGGCCACCGTTGAGATTACATCTCCCGTGAGTGGTTTGGTCATTTCAGCTTCCGGTAAACCGGGAGACATGCTTCCGGTCGGCTCCGAGATGATCGTCTTCGAGGCCGAAGGCACTATCGATCAACCTGGTGATGAAACACCTGCACCTGTAGAAGAAACAACCCGATCTGTTCCTGAAGTCGATACCGATGACGAAACCATCACAACATCTGCCGATTCTCTTCAGCCGAAGGTTGCGAGAATTGATTCAGATTCTACTCTTAAACCGGTTCAGGTTTTGGCCGCCCCTGCCGTGCGTCGCAGGGCAAGAGAAGCGCATGTGGAACTGGCGAGGGTCAAGGCTACCGGCCGCGGCGGCAGAGTGACTCTTGACGATCTTGATTTGCACATCGTATCGGGTCACGACTTCCCATCGGCTCATCCCAAAGTGAAACGCAGTGGCTCCCGAGAAGTCAAGGTCATCGGGCTGCGACGCCTGATCGCAGAAAAGCTGGCATTGAGTAGCCGCAGCATTGCTCATTTTACCTACATCGAAGAAGTAGACGTTACCGAGTTGGAATCCCTGCGCCAATATATGAATGCGAACAGAAATGACGATCAGCCTAAACTGACTTACATGTCTTTCTTTATGCTGGCACTTTCCAGACTGCTGCTGGACTTTCCACAATGCAACGCACACTTCGATGATGGCGCGGGAATAGTGACCCAATACGATGCCATTCATATCGGCATCGCTACTCAAACCGCAAACGGTCTTATGGTGCCGGTTGTTAAACACGCCGAATCGATGGACTTGTGGGAGCTGGCAAACAACGCTAACCGGGTCAGCGAAGGCGCAAGAAATAATACTGCCGTTAAGGACGAATTAACTGGCTCAACCATAACCATTACCAGTCTTGGCGCCCTGGGAGGACTGGCAAGTACACCGGTGATCAACCACCCGGAAGTGGCCATTATCGGTGTCAACAAGACCCTGGAACGACCCGTCATCAAAGACGGTCAGATTGTATCTCGATTGATGCTGAATCTGTCCTCCTCTTTCGACCATCGCGTTGTGGATGGCTACGACGCGGCCCGGTTTATCCAGGCATTCAAGGGGATGCTGGAGCATCCTGCAACTATATTCATCTAATCAGGAGATATCTCATGTCTGTATTTGATTCACCTTCCTTTGACGGGCACGAACTGGTGCACTTTGAGGCAGATTCAGGCACGGGTTTACGAACTATCATAGCGATTCACAGCACAGCTCTCGGTCCGGCATGCGGCGGCTGCCGATTGTGGAATTACCAGAGCAGCCACGCAGCCCTTGAAGACGTGCTGCGGCTGTCTCGCGGCATGAGCTACAAGAATGCCCTGGCAGGTATTCCCCTGGGTGGTGGCAAAGCCGTCATTCTGGCTGCAGCAGAAAAAAAGACACCGGACTTGATGCGCGCATTTGGGGGTATCGTCGAGAGTCTGGACGGCCGTTACATTACCGCCGAAGACGTGGGTGTAACGGTTGAGGATATGCAATTCGTGGCTGAAAAAACCCGTTATGTGCATGGTCTGCCAAATGAACACGGTGCCGGTGGTGATCCTTCACCTTATACGGCCCAGGGCGTTTATCTGGGTATGAAAGCGGCGCTAAAATACCGCTTTAACCAATCCGACTTCGAGGGTATCAAGGTACTTGTCCAGGGTGTCGGAAGTGTCGGCTACAACCTCTGCAAATTACTCCATGCAAGTGGCGCCAGGGTGTTTGTGACGGATATCAATGACTGCAAACTGCAACGCGTACGGTCAGAATTAGCCGTCGAAATTGTCCCGGTTGATACTTTCCTGACACAGGAAGTCGATATCTTTTCTCCCTGCGCAATGGGCGCTGTGCTAAATGATGCAACGATTCCTGCATTGAAAGCCCAGATAGTTGCAGGTGGAGCAAACAACCAGCTGGCAAAACCGGAGCACGGTGAAATGTTGCATGAACGGGGTATTCTGTACGCCCCGGACTATGTCATCAACGCAGGTGGAATCATCAATATCTGGAGCGAGATGGAGCAGTTACCGAGTGAATCTGTGTGCGCCAGGGTAGCCAGAATTTACGACACCACTCTGCAGATATTCGAGGCAGCCGATGCCCGCGGACTGGCAAGCGATCAGGTCGCAGACGAGATGGCAGAAGCTGTAATTCGGAGTAAAGCGAGTTAGTTAATTGATCGGATGCCGGGTTCAGCCCGGCATCAAGTGGTGCTGCTGGCAGGCTAGTCCTGGCCGCGAGACTAGCCAGGAACAGACTGGGCCACCCGGGCCTACTGCCTGAAACCTCTCCTGCTACCCCGGAAGATATTATTCTGGATAGACTGTGCGGCTTCCTCGCCCACCAGGACTTCAATTTCTTCCAGTGACTCCGCACTTAGCTGCGTAATTTGACTGCGACGCTCTTCACCCGACATGAATTGGTCACGTCTCACCTCATTAACCCGGGTACGAAATTCTGTGGTGATTTCGTAGGCTGTAATGATGCTCCTTTCACTGCTGTCGTACCTGTCGCCAATAGCTACCAGCGACTGGTAAACAGGATCCTGTAACCTTTTCAGTTCCGCAAAACGCTCGGTGCCCAGATATTCCGCTATTCTTCTGTTCTGATCATCTCGTGCTTCCATCACGGCTTCTCTGACTTGGGGACCACTCATACTATTGAAGGGCGACTGAGATAAATCCTGAAACTCCCCTCGAATTTCGAAGATGTCTCTGAACTCCTGCTCCGTGTAGTCAAATCCTGTCATGGTTTGGCGCATCCTATTCGCCTCTCTCGACTCTCTTAACTCATATTCGAAATATTCCTCGGGGGTCAGAAGCTCCTGTATCGATGCGATCATGTCCGTCTGCATTGCCCTTCTATCCTCCATCTGCTCCCGGATAAATCCAGGACCGAACATATCTCTGGATTGAGCCTGGTTGAGTTCTACCTTTTCAAAAAGAGCAATTTGCTTGTCCGAAGAAAGGAAATCGAGTGTCTTGTGGAAGGGACGAAACAGGTCTTCAAATACCGGATCATCCTCAACCGAGTCACCAAATAGTTGACGCAACAGCACCCGCTTCTCCGAGGCCCATTGCAATTCCTGCTGAACCTGCTCTTTCCGGTTGGGTTTTGTAGCTTGCCAATACTGATTACCTGATTCCTGTTGTCGCGCCAGTTCGGACAATTCCATATCGATGCTTGCCAGCATAATCCGCCGGACAAATTCATCCGGCAGTCCCTGTTGTTGGAGCTGGTCCATAAGGGCGAAATGGTCCCTGGTATTGAAATCCACTGCTGATAAACGCGCTATTGCCGAACCTTCCCTGATCGCAGGTCTTTGGGTTGGTTCAACTGTTTGAATATCCCTGATTACAGGCAGCGGATCTTCCGGCTTGCTCTGATCTGACTTACCTGTATAGGATACCAATGCATACATAAGCGCGATATTGAACGCAACGGATACTAGTAGTAAGACACTTTTCATATTCATAGCAGATTCTCACAGGCGTTTGCACTGTAATTGACTTTTCGTCAGAGCAAATGCCTTTTCTCCGACTCGCACTTTTAGTAGCCCGTATATATGATAAGGTTCTAGCCGCAAATCTGCCATGGTCCAGTTCATCCCGGCGAATACCAGCGATTTACTGAAATCGGGAAACGGGGAGACCCATGCCAATGAATACGAAGCGCTTACTGATTGCCCTGGCGTTGCTGCTGTGGAGTTTCCCGACATTGGCTGTCGAGTTACATGAAAGCAAGCTGGGAGATTCCCTGATTCGCATTGCCCGGCCTGACAATTGGACCGGTGACGTTTTATTGCTGGCGCACGGTTACAGACCCGCAGAAGCAGACATGAGTGCCCAATTTTCTTTGCAGGGTCATTTCTACAAATCTATGCTGGAACGAGGCTGGCTCATCGCTGCAACCAGTTATCGAAGGAACGGTTTTATCCTCGACGACGCGGTGGAAGATATTGAGCTCCTCAGGCAGGAGATTAAGCGACGCTACCAGAACAAGGGACTAACGTTGGTCAGCGGTAATTCAATGGGTGGCGGCATAGTGACCATGATTGCAGAATCCGGGAACGATAATTACGACGGCGCACTCGCATTGGGTGCATACCTGGCAAGAAATCCAAGCGCTTACCAACCCAAAATCCCGCTCCTGTTCGTAAGTAACAGAAGCGAGCTTGAGGGCCCCACAGAATACGTGGCAAAGTCATCCAAAGCCCCTATCGTGCCAGCGGTGTGGTCTATTGATAGAGATGGCCATGTAAATATCGGTCACGAAGAGTGGCTGGTGGCAATTGATGGTCTGGTGCAGTTTATTCGTACAGGTGAAATTGAACGCGGTAAAGACAATACCATCAGGAGCGCTGTTAAGAGCAAAGCTGCCTTTACAGCCGATGGTGCCCTGACGAGAGTCACCAGTGTCAATGCATCTTTTGGTAATCTTGAGACTGAGTTCACCAGCGCAGATCTTGACGCGGTTGATATTAAACGGGGAAGCAGTTTCTGGATCAGCTTTAATGAAAATACCTTCAAGGTTTTATATGGCACCACCTACTCGGATGTGCCACGCGGTGACTGGATAGCATTTATCACTGCGGAAGGCACGCTGCGGATAGCGCGCAATTATGACAGTGCCGCCAAGACGCTGGATTGCAAAGTGGACGACATCATCATGATCACCAGGTGACGCTGTTCACCTGTCGAAGGCAAAGATAATCAGGTAAAGTTGCTAATCAGGAGAGGTGCCAGAGCGGCCGAATGGGGTTGACTCGAAATCAACTGACGGGGCGACCCGTCCCAGGGTTCGACCAAATGACAGGGATGTCATTTTGCACAACCGGAGGTTGCCCGAAGGGCGATCGCCATGGATGGCGTGAGTGAATCCCTGCCTCACAATGTCTATAATCAGAGCAAGTTACAATTCAGGAGAGGTGCCAGAGCGGCCGAATGGGGTTGACTCGAAATCAACTGACGGGGCGACCCGTCCCAGGGTTCGAATCCCTGCCTCTCCGCCAGATACCCATATAAAATAACGGTTGCAGGCAGCATTCACCTTCTACCCATTAACCTACCCATTAATAGTTTAATGCTCCATATGTCCCTGGTACATTGTTCATTACCCTTTACATATATGAAGCACAGATGGCACCCTGGGAAATTGCGACACAGTAGTTAGCAACCCTGGTGTGTATCGCTATTTTCTGCAGTATTCAGCACCACTTTCGATCGTAATCCAAGTGGGCGCACACTTTGCAGGGGACGCAATATCTATCTTGCTGGTTCATCCACCTTTTGATGTAGGACATCACTGAAGATCGTGTGAGCATTTAACTCGATCCTGTGTCGGA
>JASJXV010000184.1 GCA_030123805.1 Gammaproteobacteria bacterium | reverse complement strand
ACTAATTACGTCAATGCCAGCCTGCCAGGACCCCCGAGAACAGAAGTTGCCATGATTTACAGTGCCGACAATTGTACCAACAACGAAGCGGGAGAGCGTTTCCCAGGCGTTATTCCTTTGCTAACCAGTACTCTTTTAGTTCTCTGTCTCGGTCTGAGCTTTGTAACCCTGGCAGACACGCGATTTGATCAGCGAGCAAAATATCAACGCGCAGTGAAGTATCTGGATTCCGGTCAGCGAGCGCGTTTTTTGAAACTAAAAAACGAACTCGCAGACTATGCACTGGAACCCTATCTGGCATACGCAGACCTCACGCGGAGGTTATCCAGACAAACCCATGACCAGATCGAAGCATTTAGAGAGCAATACGCGGCAACGCCGCTCGCCGAGCGCCTGATGCAGAATTGGCTGTATTCTCTGGCTAAAAGGGGCAGATGGCAGGATTTCCTGAAATACTTCGATGCCCGGGTAAGAACCCCGATTCTAACCTGCTTTGAGCTGACGGCTATGTACAAAACCGGTCGCTCAGAGGAGGCTTTTGAAGGGGCCAAAGAGATATGGCTGGTCGATTATTCACAACCGGATGAATGCGATGCCATTTTAAAAGCCTGGCGGGAAGCGGGAAATTTGACACCTGAACTCGCCTGGCAGCGGTTCAGGATCAGTTTGCAAGCCAATCATACCGCACTCGCTGCTTATCTGAGCCGCTTTCTCAGTGGCGCAGACAAGCGATCGGGCTCGTTGATGCGCCAGGTGCATCGTAAACCAGCGCTAACCAGGCGAAAGTCGCTGTTCAAAGCGGATGATACAAGAACCAGAGAAGTGATCCTGCACGGAATTCGTCGCATGGCGCGAACAGATGCCAACCAGGCACTCGACCTTTGGGAAGACTACATTCAGATCAAAAGCTTCAGCGAGATCGAGCTAACGGATACCTACACCTATCTCGCTATCAAGCTGGGACAGCAATACGATCCCCGGGGGCGCATAGATGACATGCCAGTCAATCTCAGGGCAAACCCGGAGCTGCTCGAAGCACATGCCCGATTGGCACTGCACAATGGCGACTGGAATGAAACCCTGGTGCTGATACATGCCATGCCAATGGAGCTACAGAAGAAATCCAAATGGCGTTATTGGAAGGCACGGGTACTGGCTCAATCTAAGGACCCGGGCGATCAATCGTCAGCCTTTACTATCTTTGAAGAAATTGCCCAGACACGTGATTTTTATGGTTTCCTGGCCGCGGACCTGCTCAAGATGCCCTATCATCTGCAACATTCTGCAATCGATGCCGGGAGCGAGGCTATCGCCCGGGTTGAGTCATTGGCCGGTATCCAGCGCGCGCTTGAACTATTCACCCTGGAGAAGAAGACCTGGGCGCGTAGCGAATGGCGCTTCAGTACACGTAACCTCAGCAGCGCAGATCTCGAAATTGCAGCCAAAGTCGCTTCCAACTGGGGTTGGTATGAGCAAGCCATTCATACCGCCATCAAAGCTGAAAAGTGGGATGATCTGAGTATCCGTTTTCCGCTGGCATACCATGAATACTTCATTTCCAGTGCTCGCATCTCCGATATCCCAATCAACTGGAGCCTGGCCATCGCAAGACAGGAAAGCGCGTTCATGCCGGATGCCAAATCACCCGCAGGCGCTCTGGGAGTCATGCAGGTTATGCCGACCACAGCAAAACTCATCGCCAAAAACGCCAGGGTTTCCTATAAGTCCAGGCGTGACCTTATCGACCCTCTGAATAGCATCAAGTTAGGTTCAACTTACCTGGGACAATTGTTGCGCCGTTTCAACAATAATCGGATTCTGGCATCGGCGGCTTACAATGCCGGTCCATACAGGGTTGAAGGCTGGTTGAATGAAAACCAACCGCTTGATGTCTGGATCGAAACCATCCCGTTGAAAGAGACCAGAAACTATGTCCAGAACGTGCTGCTCTTTGCAGTTATCTATAGCCACCGTATCGACCATCGGCAACCATTGATCTACCCCAATGAATTGAGTGATTTCGGCGTCAATCAGGTTAGCCAGCAGATGCGTTCTACTCCTGCTGCACCGTCCCAATAGGTTGCAGTGGTTCCGCTACCTGTTGCATCCGGTCATCTGTATACTGCACAGTTTTTGCTAACCAGGTAGGTTTTCATCCATGATAGACATCGGCGCCAATCTGGCTCATAACTCCTTTGACAAGGACTTCAATGCTGTTCTGCAACGCGCAAAAGACGCGGCCATTGAACAGATCCTTGTCACTGGCTCCAGCGAAGACAGCAGTGAAAAGGCACTTGCACTGGCCAGGCGGCATCAAGGATATCTGTTTGCCACAGCGGGTATGCATCCTCACCACGCCAGTGACCTCACGCCAACGGCAATGAGTAGTTTCAGGCATCTGGCTGCCGCGCCGGAAGTTAAAGCGATTGGCGAGACCGGTCTGGATTTCTTTCGGGATTTTTCACCTCGTGATGTGCAGGAAAAGGCATTTGAACTACATATTGAGTTGGCAATCGACCTGGCGATGCCTTTGTTTTTACACGAACGTGACGCCTACCCGCGTCTTTACGAGATACTCAAAGACTATCGCGATGATCTGTCAAACATTGTAGTCCACTGTTTTACTGGGGAGAAGAAAGCCCTTTTTGCCTATCTGGATCTGGACTGCCATATCGGTGTCACCGGTTGGATATGTGATGAGCGCAGAGGAACTCATCTGTTGCCTCTGGTTGGCAGCATACCTCTGAATCGACTTATGCTGGAAACTGACTCACCTTATCTGCTGCCCAGAACTATTCAGGACAAGCCAAAAAAACACAGAAACGAACCCTGTTACCTGGGTTATGTGTGCAGTGCTGTCGCTGAAGCCAGCGATCAGACCACGGCAGCGGTTGCTGCACAGACTGCTGAAAATGCAAAAGACTTCTTTGACTTGCCATGAAAAGACCTGCTGCGATTATCAATCTCTACACAACATTGGGCTGTCACCTGTGTGAGCAGGCGCTGGCTATGCTGCAAAAACTGGCGATGGATGTCACGATTGTTGAAGTGGAGATCGCCGATGATGACCGTTTGATGGCGAAGTACGGGTTGATCATACCGGTTGTTGGTGTGGCGAAGACTGAACATGAAATTAACTGGCCGTTTAGCGCGAATGAATTACAGAGCTTTATCCGCCAATACAGGTCAGAGCGCAGCTCGTAATCCAACTAAAATGCTATAAACTCTCTTTTTTATCTGTACACGGATCCCCTATGACCAGGCCCCGAATTGCACCCTATGGCAGCTGGCAATCCCCCATCAGCAGCGACCTCATCGTGGCCCATACCATTCGCTTGAGTTCCGTCAAAGTCCTCGGAGACAGCCTGTTCTGGCTGGAGGGAAGACCTGCCGAAGGTGGTCGGTCGGTGGTGGTGCAACATAACAGCAGGGGGGAAGGTATCGATCTTATACCCGCAGCCTTTAACGTTCGTTCGCGTGTGCATGAATATGGTGGCGACGCTTATATTGCACATGAAAACTGCATATTTTTCTGCAATTTCACGGACCAAAAACTCTACCGCCAGGACCTGGCAAGACCCGATGCCGAACCCGTGGCGATTACACCTGAAAACAATTGCCGGTATGCAAATATGGTTCTGGATCGTGAGCGAAACAGACTAATCTGCGTTCTGGAGGATCACAGTCAGTCCGATCGGGAAGCCGTTAATTCGATCGCGGCAATCGACCTGAGTAATGGTGCTGTCCGCGTGCTGGCATCTGGATTTGATTTTTATTCAAGCCCGCAACTAAGTCCCGATGGCGCGCAATTGGCATGGTTCTGCTGGAACCACCCTAATATGCCATGGGATGAATCAGAAATCTGGCTGGCTGACATGGATGAGAAAGGCAGTCTCTCCTCTGCAATCAGGATTGCAGGCGGAGAGAATGAATCAACAGGTCATCCCATCTGGTCCCCGGACGGCGGGTTATATTTTCTTTCGGATCGAACCGGTTGGTGGAACATCTATCGATGGGTCAATGCAAGAATCGAGATCGTATTTCAGCAGGACATCGAGTTTGGCTCTCCTCACTGGGTATTCGGTGAACCGAATTTCGCATTCCGCTCAGCTGGTGAGCTGATCTGCATCTGCTCCGATAAAGGCGAGGCCAAGCTGGTTACACTTGAACTGGGAAAAAGTGGCACAAGCTTGCAGCAAATCGAAATCCCCTACTCTTCCTTGAGTTGCCTTCAAGTCCGTGATGATTTCGTCTGGTTCATCGGTGCATCGCCCACGACGCCTGCCAGCATTGTCAGACTGAATCTGCAATCCGGCGAATCGACCGTTATCAAGCAATCCAGCGACTACCAGCTCGCCCCGGATTATGTTTCGACTCCGGAGGCGATAGAGTTTGCAACGGGCGACGACCTGACTTCACACGCATTTTATTATGCTCCCGCGAACGGGGATTTCCAGGCGCCTGCGGCTGAACGTCCACCGCTATTAGTGATCATTCATGGTGGACCCACCGGTGCAACATCGAGTTCATTTAGTCTGGCTATTCAATACTGGACCAGCCGTGGCATTGCCGTTATGGATATTAATTACGGCGGTAGTACCGGATACGGTCGGGCCTATCGCAATCGTCTCTACGCTAGCTGGGGTATTGTGGATGTTGAGGATTGTGTGCAGGGTGCTAACTACCTGGTTGCACGTGGCGACGTCGATGCCAATCGGTTGATAATCCGCGGCGGTAGTGCCGGTGGTTACACCACCCTGGCAGCGCTGACATTTAAAGACACATTCAAAGCCGGCGCCAGCTATTACGGTGTCAGCGATCTCGAGGCATTGGCCAGGGATACGCATAAATTTGAGGCACGTTATCTGGACAGACTGATTGGCCCCTATCCGGAACGACTGGATATTTACAAGGCTCGCTCGCCCATTCACCATGTTGAGCAGCTTTCCTGTCCGGTAATTTTCTTTCAGGGACTTGAAGACAAAGTAGTGCCCCCTAATCAGGCAGAGAGGATGGTGAATGCTTTGCATGAAAAGAAATTACCGGTCGCCTACGTTGCCTTCGAGGGTGAACAACACGGATTCAGGAAAGCTGATAATATTAAACGTTGCCTGGATGCTGAATTGTATTTCTATGCAAGGATATTCAAATTCGAACTGGCCGATCCTGTCGAACCTGTTGAAATCAGGAATCTTTGAGAAGCCTCACGATTTCCTATCACTAATCTATCCCTATTGATCGCCAGGGAGAAGCTGATTCAACAAATCCTTGCAGCGCGCATGCAGGCGATGGATGCAGCACGCCCCGAGGCCGTGGCTGACGTCCACTC